>JAAZNO010000106.1 GCA_012798275.1 Chloroflexota bacterium | reverse complement strand
CCTCCTGAATCCGCGCCACGAGGGTGAGACGATGTCCGCGCTGATGGAGCAGCTCCATGAGGCGGTAGACGGATTCGCCGCCGGCGTGCCCTACCCCAGGGGCAGGAAATTGCTTGTAGGCAATCAGGATGTGCGCCATGGCCTGCCGGATGTTCAGCGCGCCGCGAGCGCCAGAGAGCTCACATCAACGCCACGCCCGTGACCAACATCACCGGGCGACTGCGCGCTTTCTGGAAGAAGAAATCGGAGACGGCTTTTTCCACCGCCTGCTCGGCGACTTTGACGTTCGCGCCGGGTTGAACAGTATTGAACGCGGTGCGCACGACCTGCCGCGCCTCCTCGAGCAATTCCTGGGCCACCCGCAGGTTCACGAAACCGCGCAGGGTGATCTCGGGGTCGCCTATCGGCTTTCCCTGCCGTTGGTTGTAGCGGAAGACAATGCTGCACACCCCCGCCAGCGCCAGGGATTCGCGCTCCTGCAGAACGCTTTGATCCACGACCGGCCCCACGAGCACGCCATCCACGAAGACGTAGCCGCCGGGGATACGTTCCCCGATCTCCATGCTGTCTTTGGTGAAGCGCAGCACATAGCCGTTTTCCACCACGGCGATGCGCTCCCGAGGAATCCCCACCTGTTGCGCCAAAACGGCGTGTTGATGCAAATGCCGCAGCTCGCCGTGAACGGGGACGAAGAATTTGGGCTGCAGAATGTTCAGCAGCGCTTTCTGCTCTTCCTGGCTCGCGTGTCCTGAGACGTGCACGGGCGCCACCGGATGATAGAAGACGTTGGCGCCTTTCTGGAAGAGGCGGTTGATGACGCCATGCACGGTCTCCTCGTTGCCGGGGATGGTGTGGGAGGACAGCACCACCGTGTCGCCGTGCGTGATCCGCAGGGAAGGATGTCGCCCGAACGCCAGACGTCCGAGGATAGATTGCGGCTCGCCCTGCGAACCGGTCGCCAGGATTGTCACCTGATGCGGCGGCAGGCGTTGGATGTCCTGCAAGGAGAGAAACAGGTCGGGGGGAAGGTCCAGATAGCCCAGCCGTTGCGCCATTTTGATGTTCGCCGCCATCGAGGTGCCCGCCACGGCCACTTTGCGCCCGTACTTGCGGGCGACCTCGGTCACCTGCTGCAGGCGTGAGATGAGCGAGGCGAAAGTCGCCACGATGATGCGCCCCTTCGCCTGCTGGAAGACGTCCTCCAGGGCGCGGGTGAGCGTCATCTCCGAGGGGGTCGTGCCGGCATGATCCGCATTGGTGCTATCGGAGAACAGCGCCAGCACACCGCGGCGGTTGAAGTCCGCTAACCTGGCGATTTCGGTGGGCAGGCCGTCCACCGGCGTGGGGTCCAGTTTGAAATCGCCGCTATGGACGACCAATCCTACCGGCGTTTCGATGCCCACCCCCACCGCGTCGGGGATGCTGTGGCAGACGTGATAGGGTTCCACGGTAAAAGGTCCCAGGTGAATCACGTCGCCAGGGGCCATCGTGTGGAGGGTCGCCTGTTTGCGGAGGCTGCTACTGAGCTTCACCTCGATCAGGCCGCGGGTGAGCAGTGTGGCATAGACGGGCACGTGGAACTCCCGCAGGAAATACGGCAGCGCGCCGATGTGATCTTCATGCCCGTGCGTGATCACCACACCGCGAATGCGATCGGCCTTATCACGAAGGTAGTCGTAATCGGGGATGATGAAATCCACGCCCGGCATGTTGGTCTCCGGGAACATCAACCCCACGTCCAGCACCAAAATGTTGCGACCATACTCCAGTATCAGCATATTCTTGCCGACTTCCCCCAGGCCGCCCAGGGGGATGATTTGTAATTTTTCCATGCTCCGATTTGCTCCTCAGGAAATAGAACCCGTGCTCACGTGCGCAAGCGCCCACGTTATTTTAATTTGCGGTAATGTGCCGCATGAACATATAAACTCCTCAGAAAATGCGTGATGCGTCAGCCCCGGAATGAATTCCGGGGCTGACAGGTCAAGTTCGCTGAAGCGAACTCCTCCCACAACGCGCTTCAGCGCGGTTGGCTCGTGTCAGGTTGGGAATTCCATCCCCAGCCAAAACGGTATAGTAACATAATCGCTGTCGCCTGTCAACTTTTGGGCTGCGAGTGCTTGACAGCTGCTTCCTTTATGTTACAATTTGTGAGTCTCGCCCTCATCGTCTAGTCTGGTCAGGACACAGGCCTTTCAAGCCTGGTACATGGGTTCAAATCCCGTTGAGGGCATGCAGCGGGTCGTGGAGACACGGCCCGCTGCTTATTTTTCCACGCTCTCAGGCCCCCACGGAAAGCGCGATGAGCAGCTGGGCGAGGTAGTAAGTCAGCATCACCAGGAACGGCGCGCTGGCGAAGTCCCGCCGGAAACGCTGCCATGCCAGGGTCGCATCGGAGAGGATAAAGCATAACGCCCCGATGGCGGCAGCCAGCGCCAGCGGTCCGCCGAGCGCCAGATAGCGTTCCCACGCCTGCCAGCCCATGGTCAGGATCCCCAGGAGGTATCCCAAGACGGGCCAGCGCAGGTCCTGCAGGCCGGGCCAGAGGAGGCGATACACGATCGCCCCGCAGGCGACAAAGGCCAGCAGCAGCCAGGGAGTGAGGCCAAATCCCCGTCCCGCCGTGAAAGCGGCGATGTAGCACAGGTGGGCGACGAAAAAACTGAGCAGGCCCGGAATGAAACGGTCGTCGGGGAGCATGAGGAAGACATCTCCCGCCAGGGAGAACACGAGTCCCACCCCGATCCAGAGCGCCGAACGCTCGAAGCCGACCGTCGCGCCGCGATAGACCGCCAGCCCCAGGATCAGCAGCGTTGTGAGCGGCTTGAAGACGTAGACCCACGTCCGCGCGGGGCGATATTCCCCCCACAGCTCCAGGGCAGCACTGAGTACAATCAAGACGACGAAGGCGAGAGTCATCTTTGCACCTCCAGATCACTTCAGGATGGCTCGGGGGCCAAAATGTATGCCGGGGCTGAGCTGTCAAGCGCGCTACGGAATCTCCGTGCGTCTTCCAATCCCATCTCGTTGATCATCCCCGCCGGGCGCACAGTCACGCTCCCCAGAGAGTGATCGTAGCTGCCTATTGACTTTCCGCGCGTTCACTTCTATAATTATAAATGTAAAACATTCCCTGACCACTGACCCGTGCTACGGCTTAAAGCTGCCGCACGAGGGGCATTTTTTAGTGCCAGCATGGGGATTACCAGCGTGGTCCACCCCAAGAGTGGGGAACAGTCAACACCTACTCGCCATCATCTACCTCTCAAGAAGGCTAAAGAGTCTCGATACGATAGTCCTACCCGCGGCGGAGCTGGCTGATGCGAACCCGCTTGACGTTGTTGCCAGGGCCACCAGGGACGAAGGAGCTGACCGCACGCTATGGTGCGCAGCGGGTCTGTGTGCGGTATCGGTAGGAGGCTCAAAAGCGCCAACGCTACAAGACGGTGGAGCTGAGCGTAGAAGAGCGCGATGGGCAGCCGCCAGAGGCAGAACCGGCAGCCGCGGAGATGGTCGCCCTTCGCGTGGGGATTGTGAGGAGACGGCGCTTCGACAGCAGGTGAAGCCAGCGGGTGGGGTCTGGAACGCGCAGCGGAAGGTAGGGGAAGTGCCGTATGAGCAGGTGGTGCGTTTGGGGCTGCGCGGCCGGTCAGGGGCAGAGGAGGTGATATAGGG
>JAAZNO010000648.1 GCA_012798275.1 Chloroflexota bacterium | reverse complement strand
CGTTGGTCACCCCAAGGCGATCAAATAGCATTTCTGGCACTAGGGCAACCACAGTTGGCTTCTACCGGGAGTTTTAGAGGCACCGTCTCTGATCATGACGGCTCGAATGCGTTGGTAGTAGGATTATATCAATATTTAGAAAGAAGAATTACGACTCTCTTTGAGGACAGCACGGTTGATGTCGATATCAATTTCATTGAAGAATTGGTGGCGCATTGCGTTCCGGCTCATTCCCTTTATAATGAAGCCCGGAGGGACTATGCGCGCCATTAGAAAAGCTGATATCCGCCGCCTGGCGACGGAAGTGTACAACCTGGAGGGGCGGGCGTTGGAAGGTATCCTGCGGCGTGACCCCGTAGATGGGAAACTGAATATCAACGGTGTGAGCCTCGAAGAGTGGCTGGCTCGCGACGAAAATAAGGAAGTGAGCCTGCTCCTGATCCCCGCCGAAAGTGAGCACCCCATGGAGACCCAGACCTGCAATACCTGTGGGCGGCAATACACGGGGGCTTCATGTCCCCATTGTCGTGAGGTACGGTATCGCCTGCGCGGCGGCTGACGCCCGTCCAGGGATGCCCCGGCACGCGGAGACGTGAGATGAGAATGTTTGCGCCAGGCGGGGGAGAGGCGAGATCTTCTGCACCAAATTCAGGCCACGATGCGGGAAGGACGACTTTAGTTTAACGCTCTCTCGACTCACAATTCACTGATCTCTATTTGCTGAGGAGGCCCGAGTGAAAGTCCAGGACTATTTGCGTGTGCTTAAACGACGCGGTTGGCTCATTGTCCTGATCACCGTGTTGACCGCGGTCAGCGCGCTGATCTTCAGCTTCCTGCAGACGCCCGTCTATCGCAGCAGCGTGGATGTCGGCATCCAGGCCGCCCGTATTGATTGGGGGCAGGCGCAGACCGTCAAGATCCTGCTGGATTCCTACGTCACCGTGATCCACACCCGGCCGTGGGCGCAGCGCGTCATCGAGGACCTCGATCTGATGCTGGAACCTGAAGCGCTTATCGGCGACGTCACCATCGCCTCAGACAGCCAGAATCTCACGATTCAGATTGACGTGGATGCCAATGACGGCGAGCAGGCCAATCGCATCGCCAAACGCTGGGCGGAGCTGTTCGTCGAGTGGCGTGACAGCGAGAATCAAAAGCAGCTGAAAGAGGATCGCGTCTTTGCCCAGATTCTGCAGGAACCGTCTTACCAACTGCTGCGCCCCAAATGGAAGATCAACACGGCGGCCGGCGCCGTTTTCGGCCTGCTGCTGGGCGTGCTGGCGGTGATCGCCCTCGAATGGTTTGAGGCCGGCATCATCCGCACCCCTCGCACCCTGGAAGAACAGACCGGCTTGACCGTGGTGGGAGTCATTCCCCCCGTCGCCCCTTCAAAACGATAAGGAGCAGGATCATGGAAAAAATCATCACCCTGAAAGATCCCACCTCCCCGGCTGCCGAAGCGTACCGGGCTTTGCGGGTCAACCTGATGTATGCCACGCTCGATCAACCGGTGAAAACGCTGGTGATCGCGGCGCCGGCGACGGAGGACAACGCGCCGGTTCCGCCGGACGTGGCCGTCAATCTCGCCGTGGTCGCCGCGCAGGCCGGGCAGCGCGTGATTTTGGTGGATGCGGACCTTCGCCATCCCCTCCTGCACGTTCTCTTTGGCGT
>JAAZNO010000647.1 GCA_012798275.1 Chloroflexota bacterium | reverse complement strand
TTTTTAGAACGCCGGCACGGTCTGCGTCTGGGTCACATCCCCCACCTGATAGACGATCTGCCAGTGTGGCGCCCACGCCAGGGCGAACAACGCTATCTCAATGTCGGTGCGGCGCGGCTTGATGACGATTTCCTCCAGCCGCTCCACGGCCTGCTCCCAGTTCGCGGTGATGGCGTCCGTCTGCGCTTTGAGCTCGTCCTGCAAGCCCTTCAGGTCAGCCTCTATGTCCGCCACCTCCTCCGTCGCCGTCTCGATGTCGTACTTGACGGTGGTGGAGCGCGTGACCTTGTTCACCGTCGCCGACACGGAACGGCGACGCCCCGAAAAGAGGTTGAAGACCGTCTCGCCCGCCGAAAGGAGCGCGTCCTGCTTGCGCGCCCGCGCCTCCGCCTCTTTCTTCGTCAGCGCGGCCTGAGCCCGGCGCAGGCGATCCTCCAGCGTGTTGATGCGGGTCGCGTAACGCGCGCGCAGCTTATCTACCTCGGCGTCGCGCAGCTCCCGCGCCGCCTGACTGAGCCGCAGCTTGAACTCCCGCTCAGATTCGCCGTAGCGCGAGTAAAGCTTCGCGGCGGGACTGTACTGCAACGTCAGGCTGGCGACGCGATAGAGGTGATCCTCCAACGCCTTGCGCTGAGCCGCGAGCTCCCGCGCCTCGTTGACGGCCTCCGGCACGGCATCGAACACGGCGTCCGGCTCCGGCCGGGTCAACAAGTCGCGCGCGGTCAGGGCGAGCGCTTGCGCCTCTTCCCAGCGCGTGAGGCCCAGGTCCGTCGGCGGCTGAGCCAGCAGCGCGAATTCCTCCGCCTCGTTCACCGAGTAGGCCGCCGCCTGCTTCATATAATGCACGCGGCCCAGGCCCAGCAGTGCGGGGATGTAGATCAGGCGCTTGTCCTTGATTTCCACCCGCGGGCCGGCGAGATTTTCCACCTCTGCCACGGCGGAGGCGGCTCCCTTGCGCAGCGGCAGGAAAACTTGCGTCACGCCATCGGGGAGCAGGGGCGCCGTGCTGCTGTAGCCGCCGCTCGCCTTCGCAGGAGCCGCCGGCGGAGCGGCGGTCGGCGTCGCGGCGGGAGCGGTCGGCGTCACCGGCGCTGCTGCGCGCGGCTCCAGGGGGACTGCCGCCTTGGGCGCCGGCGGGACCTCCGCGCTGCGGCCGGCCATCAGCTCGCGCACCTGCGTGCGGGTCAGCGGGCCGCGCAGATAGCTCATCGCCCAGCGAGTTTGAAAGATCACCGGCGCATCCTCGCGGACGTTGTGCAGCAGGAACACGCGATTTCCCAGTTTGCCGATCAGCTGCGCGAGCTCCGTGCGGTCGAGCGCCTGACCGGCCTCCGCCGACGCGCTCGTCAGGCCCTCGAGCAGGCGTTCCTTGTCCCGCTCGGCCTGTAGCCGCCCGATGAACCACGTCCCCGCGTTGGTCAGGCCCTTGTAATCCAGGTCAGCCGGGTTTTGGGTCGTCAGCACCACCCCGACGCCAAAAGCGCGCGCTTGCTTCATCAAGGTCAGCAGCGGCTTCTTGCTGGGGGGATTGGAAATCGGCGGGAAGAAACCGAAGATCTCGTCCATGTAGAGCAGAGCGCGCAGGCTCGTCGTGCCCGGCTGCGTGCGAATCCAGGTGATGAGTTGGTTCAGCAGCATGGTGACGAAGAACATGCGCTCGGCGTCGCTCAGGTGCGCGATGTAGAAGATTGAGTGGCGCGTTTTGCCGTCCGGCGTGCTGAGGAGAGCGGGGATGTCCAGGGGTTGTCCCTGGAGCCAGCTCTGGAACGAGGGCGAGGCGATGATGTTGTTGAGCGTCATCGCCAGCTCGAAGCGCTCTTTCTGCGGGAAGAAGGTGTCCACGTCGAAGACCCCGAGTTGGCGGACGGGCGGGTTCTGGATGGCGAGGATGATCTTGGGCAGGTCGAGGTTCTCGCCGTTCCGCCAGAAATGCTCGAAGATATTGGAGAGCAGGATGTGCTCCCGCGAGCGCACGGGGTCGGCGTCTATGCCGACCAGACCCAGGAGAGCACTCACCGTCCCCTGAATGCGCTCCCGCAACATTTCGGCGTCGGTGTCCCAGCTGAGCGCTGGCGCGTCGAAGGAATGCAGGATCGAGATAGGCACCCCGGCGTCGCTGCCGGGTGTGTAGATGACGAAATCCGCCGCGTCGCGCAACATGCGGATCCGCTGCCCGTCCTGTCCCCACTCCGCCAGGCCCTTGCGCCATTGGGCAGCCTGCGCGGCGGCAAACTCTTCGACGCTCATGCCCTTTCGGCGCGCGTCGTCCACGTTGACCCAGGGGAGGAAGTCCTGCGGCAACAGGTCGGGAAAGGTCAGCAGCAGGTTGGTGATGTCGCCCTTGGGGTCAATGATCAGCGCCGGCACATGGTCAATGGCGGCCTCTTCCAGCAGGTCAATGCAGAGGCCGGTCTTGCCGCTCCCCGTCATGCCGACGCAAACCGCGTGAGTGGTCAGATCGCGGGCATCGTAGAGCACCCATCGGTCCGTGAGCTGATTCTGGGCCAGGTCGAATTCTCTTCCCAGATAAAAGGCGCCAAGTTTTTCAAAATCCATGCGAGAGTACCCCCTTCGAAAATGGCATCGTGAGAAGTGAGCCGTGGAGTGCCGGGCAGAAAAAGCACGGCCGCTCCAGGCCTACGTTTTTCGCGTGGCCGTGCGGACGCAGGAAGTTATTCGCGCGGCTCGATTCGACGGCCGCCCTGGAGCTGGCGCTGCAACGCCGTCAGCCCGTCCCAATCGCCCTGGGCTGCCAGCGCCGCCTGTTCCGGCCAGGTCTCCGGATTCATGAAACGCAGGCGAGCTTGCTGTAAGAGCTCCCGCAGCTGTTCGGGCGTCGCTGCGGCGAGCTGCGCGAAGGTGCGGATGTCCGCCGCGGCCAGCAACTGCGCCACTTTGGGGCCAATGCCCTCGATGCGCGAGAGATCATCAGGCGCGGGCGGAGATGCCAGCGCCGGGGCGGGCGGCTCCTCGGCGGCGACATAAGCCGGGAGCTCGATGGGCCCCGGGACCGGCTCAGCCAGGGGCGGCGACGGCGGGCCCGGCTCCGGGCAGGGGATCAAGCCCACGGAGCGTCCGCCGCGCTCACAACACCGTTGCCACAGGCGATAGACGCTCCATCCCGCCAGCAATGCCGCCACACCCATCCAGCGCCAATAGCTTCTGCGCCGCGTCGGGGTCAGCGCTTGATCTTCCATGACAGGCCTCCTCAGCGAATCAGCGAATAAGCGAGTCAGCGAATCACTTACGTTTCCACGTGGGCACGTTCGCACCGCTCGCCAGGTTACTTTCAGTATAATGTGCTTTTGCTAGAAGGTCAATTCACCCCGGCGCGACGGCGCAAGGGGAGGGGATAGCGACGGCGCGTTGTTTAGGGAGCCCGCTTCAGCAGGTTTGACATAACAGATCTGAAATTTTATTCCGGGACGGAGCAGCAAAAACACCCTTCATGACCGGGGCGCCGTCTCCCTGGGGAGCATAGCTCACGGAGGCGTTCTGGGTCGCCGGGCAGAAATGGTCAGTCCTGCCAGGCCTTCGCAGGCCTGACAGGACCAGGCGCGTTATGGCAAACGTATTTGCATCGCTGGCGGCGGCCCGCCGGGGCCCTGTCCAGCCTAAAACAGCAGCGGCAAGGCGATCACGAGAAAGAGGCCCCAGGCCAGGTAGGCGTTCGTCGCCTGGCTGAAGACGGCGTGCAGCCCCTCGATCCACCCCTC
>JAAZNO010000646.1 GCA_012798275.1 Chloroflexota bacterium | reverse complement strand
CTGCCTGACATCCTATTTCACCAGTTACTAAGGAGGTAAGTGTATGTTCAAAGGTAAAGGATGGAAACGCGGGTTGGTGATTGCAGTGGTGGTGCTCGCGCTCACAGTGGGGACGGTTGGCGTGGTCAGCGCTCACGGCGGCGGGGGGTGGTTTGGCATCAAGGGCCTGGACCGCGATGCGCTCCTCGCCGAGGAGCTGGGGATCACGGTGGAGAAGCTCCAGGAGGCCCAGCAAGCAGCGAGCACCCGCGCACTGGATCAGGCGCTCGAGCAGGGGCTCATCACGCAGGAGCAGTACGATCAGATGAAGCTTCACTCGCTGGTGGCGCCCTATCTGGATCGGCAGACCCTGTTGGCTGAAGCGCTCGGCATCGAGCCGGCGACGCTCGACGACAAGACGCTGTCGGAGTGGATGGACGAACTCGGCCTGGATCAGGCAACCCTGCAGACCCGCTTGCAGGCGGCGGTTGAGGCAGCCCTCGATCGCGCCGTAGCGGATGGCGTCATCACCGAGGAGCAGGCGACGACCTTGAAGGATGAGGGGCTCCCGATGTTCGGCCGCGACTTTGGGCGCGGCATGGGCCCGATGGGGCATCCTGGCCGCGGACGGTTCGGTGGGGAAGGTTGTCATTGCCCCGGTACAGATACCGATTCCGACTCCGAATCCGAATCCGAATCTGATACGGACACGCTGCAGAACAATAGCAGCTGGCGCATGCGTGGGATGGGAATGTCGTCCCAGCGTTTCTAGCGTGTAGCCGTTGGCGGCGGTGCTCTGAGCGCCGCCGCCAACGCTTTCTCAGGCCGTCTCGCTGAGACTGAGAGACTTCTGATTCTGAGGTGTGATGTGAAAAACAACCCTGCTGTGCGATTTTTGGTGATTCCTTTGTTGTTGGTGCTGTTGGGATGCAGTCTCGTCACCGCGCCCCAGACGGCGCAGGAAACGCCCGTTCCCGCGACGGCAACGCCGCCGCCGGCGTCCCTGAGCGCCGACGAGATCGAGGCGCTGGTGGACGCGGCCGTGAATGAGCGCCTGGCGCAGCTGGAGCGCACTCCCGTGGCTTATACGGCGCCTACCGTCATCGAGACCGATCTGGAGGCTACGCTCACCGCTTTGTATGCCCGCGCCAATCCCGCTGTCGTCTACATTATCGTTTCCAGCGGCGGTGTGGCGAACAGCAGCGGCAGCGGCTTTGTCTATACCCACGGGGGATACATCGTCACTAACAGTCATGTCGTCTCCGACGGGAGCACCTTCGAGATCGTGTTCTACAACGGCGATCGAGCCATGGCGAAGTTGATCGGCGCCGATCCCGACAGTGACCTGGCGGCCCTCAAAGTGGACAGCTTGCCAGAGGGGATCGAGCCACTGCCCGTCACCCAGACCGACACGCTGCAGGTGGGGCAGTTCGTCGTGGCCATCGGCAATCCCTTCGGTGAGCAGGGGTCTATGACGCTGGGCATTGTCAGTGGCCTGGGGCGCAGCCTGCAATCGCAGCGCAGCCTCATGGGCAGCAGCACCTACTCTCTGCCGGAAGTCGTGCAGACGGACGCGCCCATCAATCCCGGCAATTCTGGCGGCCCGCTGCTCAATCTCAATGGCGAGGTCGTCGGGGTAAACGCGGCGATCGCGTCTGTGACAGGGACGAGCTCCGGCGTCGGCTTTTCTATTCCCGCCGCCGCCGTGCGCCGGGTCGTCCCCAGCCTGATCTCCGATGGCCGCTATGTCTATCCGTACATGGGGGTGTCCTTTGATGGCGAAATCACCCTCGCCGAGCAGGAGCTCTACGGATTGCCGCAGATTCAAGGGGCCTATGTAGTCGCGGTCACAGCCGGCGGCCCGGGCGACAAAGCGGGGATTATCGCCGCCGATCCCAACACCGGGCGTGGTGGGGATCTCATCATCGCGCTGGACGATCAGCCCATCAACAGTTTCGACGATCTCAACAGCTTCCTCAGCTTCCACGCGAGTCCAGGGCAGACCATCGCGGTGAAGGTGCTGCGCGGCAACGAGACGGTCACGCTGTCCCTGACTTTGGGAGCACGCCCGTAGCCGGTGCCGCACTCCCCGATCGG
>JAAZNO010000645.1 GCA_012798275.1 Chloroflexota bacterium | reverse complement strand
GCGTCAATAATGTCTCGAATGTCCACGAGATAACCTTGCTCAATGGATTCTGTTCTTTATTGTATCCCAACACACCGAGTTGGCAAAGGGCTGGCTAACTATGTATTATACGGACTATATATCCAGCCGTATATATTCTGTTGCCATCTACTTGTATATATCTACCCCTATATCACCTCCTCTGCCCCTGACCGGTCGCGCAGCCCCAAACGCATCACCTGCTCATACGGCACTTCCCCTACCTTCCGCTGCGCGTTCCAGGCCCCGCCTGCTGGCTTCACCTGCTGTCGAGGCGCCGTCTCCTCACTCCCACGCGAAGGGCGACCACCTCCGCGGCTGCCCATCGCACTCTTCTACGCTCAGCTCTACCGTCTTGTAGCGTTGGCGCCTTTGAGCCTCCTACCGATACCGCACACAGACCCGCTGCGCGCCATAGCGTGCGGTCAGCTTCTTCGTCCCTGGTGGCCCTGGCAACAACGTCAAACGGGTTCGCATCGGTCAGCTCCGGCACGGATAAGAGGATGTGTGACACCTATAATTATAGAAGTAAGCGCGCGGAAAGTCAATAAGCAGCACGTCAGGGTCATCGCATTGAGGAAACTCGTCCCATCACGGTGCCTGTTGTGCCGCTTAAGCGACTTCTTTATTCCCGGCCTTCAGGCCGCATTTCTGCCACAGGCGATCAAATGCGCCCGCCCTGATCGCCCGGCTCTTGACGCCACCCCCAATCCGTGATATACTCTAACTGGTCAGACCACTTACCAGTGACCAAAGGGGATCCTCCAATGCCTGAATGGAACGCGCCACAACGTCCGGCGGATTACGTCGAGGAAAGCCTGATCACCGCCATTCTGAACGGCGATTATCCACCCGGCGCCACCCTGCCGGGGGAACGTGACCTCGCCGCCCGGCTGGGCCTCACCCGCCCCACCCTCCGCGAGGCGCTGCAACGGCTGGCGTGCGATGGCTGGATCACCATCCGCCAGGGGAAACCCACCGTGGTGAACGATTTCTGGCGGGAGGGGGGCCTCAATGTGCTCAACGCGCTCGTGCGTTACCGGCACGTCCCCGATGATTTCGTGGTGCACCTCCTCGAAGTGCGTCTGGCGATGGCGCCGGCCTACACCGCCGCCGCCGTGGCCCACGATCCGCAGAGCGTGCTGGCGCATCTCCAAGCCACCGCGGCCCTCGAAGAGGATCCCCGCGCCTTCGCCCACTACGACTGGCTGCTGCATCGCCAGCTCACCCTCGCCTCCGGGAATCCCATCTACACGCTGATCCTCAACGGCTTCGCCGCCTTCTACGAGACGATGGCCACGCTGTATTTCACCCAGGAAACGGCCCGCGCTGTCTCCCGTCGCTTCTACGCCGACCTGCAAACCGCCTTTGCCAACGGCGACGCGGCCGGCGCCGAGAACATCACCTGCCACGTGATGGCCGAGAGCATTCGCCTGTGGCAAGCGCTGCATCAAGAGGCGGAGGCGGAAGCCTGAACTGACTTCGCGTCCCCACTTTGCCGACGCGTCTTACCGTTGTTCAAGAGACGCCAGGCGCTGGCGCACATCATCCAAGGATGAAAATGTGAGCCGTGAGCAGCGACGGCGACGGCTCACCGGTTCGACACGAGCCCACCGCGCTGAAGCGCGTTGTTTGAGGACGTAGCAGCCCCGGGGGCCAGGAATTTCTAATCTTATTCGTGAAATTCGGCTTCATTCGGGGCCATTTTCGAAGGAGGGTTCGTATGCGACGTTGGAATGGTTGGGGTGACGACACCTTTACCTATGAGCTGCCTGACTCGGCAGTGCGCTATGCCCGCGAGATGCTGGGACCGGGCCGTCCGCCACAGGATGCGCCGCTGGAGGTCGTGCTCACGCAGGTCCCGCCATCGCGCCTGCCCGAACATCCCCTCATCCACACACATGCCGAGACGCGCGTCCGCCATGCTCGGGGACAGAGCTTCCCCGATTGGGTGGCCATGCGCAGCGGACATGTTGGCGCCTTCCCGGATGGCGTCGCCTTCCCTCAGAGCCGGGAGGACGTGCGCACGCTGCTCGATTTCGCCATGCGGCATGACCTCGCGGTGATCCCCTACGGCGGCGGATCGAGTGTAGTGGGCCACGTGAATCCCCTCCCCGACGCCCGCCCCGTCCTTACGGTGGACATGACGCGCATGAACCAGCTGCAAGCCCTCGATCCCGAAAGCCAGCTGGCGACCTTCGGGGCGGGCGTCTCCGGGCCGGAGCTGGAGGCGCAACTCCGCGCGCACGGCTACACCCTGGGACACTATCCGCAATCCTTCGAATACTCCACCCTCGGCGGCTGGATCGCCACCCGCAGCAGCGGACAACAATCGCTGCGCTACGGGCGCATCGAGAAGCTCTTCGCCGGCGGGCAGCTGGAAACCCCGGCAGGGACTCTGGAATTGCCGGCGGCGTTCCCCGCCTCCGCCGCCGGGCCGGACTTGCGGGAGCTCGTGCTCGGCTCCGAAGGGCGGTTGGGCATCCTCACCGCCGCGACGGTGCGCGTGACCCCCCTGCCGGAAAAAGAGACGTTTCACGCCGTTTTCTTCCCTGACTTCGAGGCGGGACGGACTGCCGTGCGCGAAATTGTCCAGGCAGGCATTCCCCTTTCGATGCTGCGACTCAGCACGCCCCAGGAGACCGAGACGACCCTGGCGATGGCGGGCCACGAGGTGCTGCTCGGCACGCTGAAGAAATATCTGGCGTTGCGCGGCGCTGGCGACAAACGATGTATGCTCATCGTCGGTGTTACCGGCTCGGAGGCACTCACCGAGGCGGCGGCGAAGGCGGCGTTCGACATCACTGGCCGGTACGACGGCGTCTACGCCACCCAGACCTTCGGGAAGACGTGGCACAAGGACCGCTTCCGCTCGCCATATTTGCGCAACGCGCTCTGGGAAGTCGGCTACGGCATTGACACGTTGGAGACGGCGACCGCCTGGAGCAACGTCCCCACGATGATCGCGGCCATCGAGGAAGCGCTGCGTCCCACCCTGTGGTACAAGGACGAATTCGTGCACGTCTTCACCCATCTCTCGCACGTCTATCCCTACGGCTCCAGCATCTACGTCCAATTTCTCTTCCGGCTCGCCGCCGACCCCGAGGAGACGCTGGAAGGGTGGCGCGCGCTGAAGGCCGCCGCCAGCGAAACCATCGTCGCTCACGGCGGCACCATCAGCCATCAACACGGCGTGGGAATGGATCACGCACCGTATCTGCAGGCCGAAAAGGGCGCGCTGGGGATGCAGGCGCTCCGCTCCGCGCTGGAGGTCTTCGATCCCCAGGGCGTGATGAATCCGGGAAAACTCATCAGCCAGGGAACAGGAGGGGAACATGCTCACACCACAGTGGCGTGATGAAGTTTGGGCGCAGCTGGCGCAGCCGTGGGATCTCATCATCATTGGCGGCGGGATTACCGGCGCGGGCATTCTCCGCGAAGCCACCCGCCTGGGACTTAAAGCGCTGCTCGTCGAGCAGCGGGACTTCGCCTGGGGCACTTCCAGCCGCTCCTCGAAGCTCGTCCATGGCGGCATCCGCTATCTCAAAGAAGGCAAAGTCCGCCTGACGTTGACTTCCGTCCAGGAGCGCGAGCGGCTGATGGAAGAAGGTCCCGGCCTCATTGACCCCTTGGGCTTCCTGCTGGCGACCTACAAGGGCGATTTCCCCGGCAAGTGGACTTACGGCGCCGGGCTGACGGTGTACGATCTGCTGGCCCTGCAATGGAGCCACACCTACTACAGCACCACCGATTTCGAGCTGCTCGCCCCCCGCATCACGCCCAAAGGACTGCAGGGAGGCTGGCGCTACGGCGACGCGCAGACCGATGACGCGCGCCTCGTCCTGCGGGTGATCTTCGAGGCGCTGGCCGATGGCGGCGCGGCGCTGAACTATGGCCGCGCGGAAACGCTGCTGCGCGAGGAGGGGCGCGTGACCGGAGTGACGCTGCGCGATCAGCTCAGCGGACGGGTCGCGGAAGCGCGGGCGCGGGTCGTGGTAAACGCCACCGGAGCGTGGGCGGACGGGCTCCGCGCGCAGGTTGGCGCCTCGCCCCGCATTCGCCCGCTGCGCGGCAGTCACCTGGTCTTCCCCGCGTGGCGTTTCCCCGTGGCGCAGGCGGTGAGCTTCCTCCATCCGGTGGATCGGCGCCCCGTCTTCATCTTCCCCTGGGAAGGGATCACGCTCGTGGGGACCACGGACCTGGATCACGAGCAGCCCCTCGACGCCGAGCCGCACATCACGCCAGAAGAGGTCGCCTACCTGATGCAGGTCGTCGAGGCCCACTTCCCCGCGCTGCAACTCACGCTCGACGATGTCATCAGCACCTTTGCCGGCGTCCGCCCGGTGATCGGCAGCGGCAAAGCCGATCCCAGCAAGGAATCGCGCGATCACGTCGTCTGGAACGAGGCGGGATTGCTCACGGTGACCGGCGGGAAGCTGACCACCTTCCGCCGCATCGCCCTCGACGCGCTCACCGTCGCCCGCGCGCAGCTCCCCGAGATGCCCGAGCCCCGCGGCGATATGCCGGTGCTCAATCCCGTGAACGTGCCGTTGCCCAACGGGCAGGCGCTGACCCAGGCCCAGCGGCGACGGCTGTTGGGACGCTATGGCGCGGCGGCCCCTGCCCTCGTGCGGGCGGCTCACCCCGGGGAGCTCACCCCCATCCCCGGCACGGCGACGTTGTGGGCGGAGCTGCGCTGGGGGGCGCGGAGCGAAGGGGTCGCGCATCTGGAGGACCTGCTCCTGCGGCGCACCCGGCTCGGCCTGCTGTTGCCGCAGGGCGGAGCCGCGCTGCTGGAAGACATCCAGCGCATCTGCCAGCCGGAGCTGGGCTGGGACGATGCCCGCTGGGACGCCGAAGCGGCGGCCTACCAGGAGCTCTGGAAGCGCTGCTACAGCCTCCCGCCCCACGAGCAAATCCCCGATTGGCGTCCGGCGCTGTGGGAGGCGCAGGCACGCCGCGAAGCCAGCCTGCCGCGTCGCCGCAAGATCGCTGCCGGCGCCGTTGGCGGCCTCCTGGCCGGCTTGGCGGCCCTCGCAGGCGTGCTATACTGGCATGGGCGGAAGGGAAAAGCAGTGAGTCGAGAGCCGTGAGCAGTAAGGAGGCATAGGAGCCAGCATGGCCAAAGAGTTCATCCTCGCCCTGGACGCCGGCACGCAATCTGCCCGCGCGTTGATCTTCGACCTGCAGGGACAGCCGGTCCACAAGACCCGGATCCCCATCACGCCCTACGTCTCGCCGCAGCCCGGCTGGGCCGAGCAAGACCCCGACGTCTACTGGGACGCGCTCGCGGCGGCGTGCCAGCAGCTCTGGCGCGAACGCCCCGACTTACGGGAAACCATCGCCGGCGTCGCGCTGACCACACAGCGCGCTACCGTCATCAACGTGGACGCCCAGGGCCGTCCCTTGCGCCCCGCCATCGTCTGGCTCGATCAACGCCGCACCGCCGGCCTCAAGCCCGTGCGGGGGGTGTGGGGCGTGGCCTTTGCTCTCACCGGCATGTCGGAGACCGTCGCCTACCTCCAGGCAGAGGCCGAGGCGAACTGGATCCAACGCCATCAGCCCGAAGTCTGGAACGCCACCCACAAGTATCTCTACCTCTCCGGCTACCTCACGTATCGCCTCACCGGGCGCTTTGTGGATTCCGTCGGCTGTCAGGTCGGCTACCTGCCCTTCGATTACAAGGCGCTCACCTGGTCCAAGCCCTGGGACTGGAAATGGCGCGCGGTGCCGGTAGACCCGGCGCTGTTGGTGGAGCTCGCGCCGCCCGCCGCACCACTCGGCGAAATTACCGCCGCCGCCGCCGAGGCCACGGGCATCCCCAAAGGGCTGCCGCTGATCGCCGCCGCCGCCGATAAGGCCTGCGAAGTGATCGGCTCAGGCGCCCTCGACCCGCACATCGGCTGCCTGAGCTACGGCACGACGGCCACCATCAACACCACGCAGAAGCGCTACGTGGAGCTCATCCCCCTCATCCCGCCCTATCCGGCGGCCGTGCCGGACGCTTACAGCCTGGAGTTACAAATTTACCGCGGCTACTGGATGGTGAGCTGGTTCAAGCAGGAATTCGCTCACGAGGAGCGCCAGCTGGCCGAGCAGCGCGGCGTCGAGCCGGAAGTGCTCTTCGAGCAGCTCCTCGCAGAGGCCGAGCCGGGAGCCAGGGGATTGCTGTTGCAACCGTATTGGTCGCCGGGGATCAAGGTGCCGGGGCCAGAGGCCAAAGGCGCCATCATCGGCTTTGGGGACATCCACACGCGCGCGCATCTCTATCGCGCCATCCTCGAAGGGCTGGCCTACGGGCTGCGTGAGGGGATGGAGCGCACCGTGCGGCGGAGCGGCATCCCCATCACCGAGCTGCGGGTCTCCAGCGGCGGCTCCCAGAGCAACGCCGCGATGCAGATCACCGCCGACATCTTCGGCCTGCCCGCGACGCGCCCGCACACCTACGAGACGTCGGGATTGGGGGCCGCCATTGACGCCGCCGTGGGGTTGGGCCTGCACCCCAATTTCGAGGCCGCCGTCGCCGCGATGACGCACAAGGGCGACACCTTCGAGCCCAATCCCGCCACCCGCGAGCTCTATGACGCACTGTTCCACCGCGTCTACAAGCGGATGTACCGACGCCTCAAGCCGCTGTATGAGGACATTCGGGAGATCACGGGGTATCCAGAATAAAACGTCATGCGTCATACGTACTACGTAACATATGACGCATTACGTACGCATCACGCTACAACATCATCTTGTTGAAAATCGCCCGCTGATACACTTCCTCGTAGGCTTTCGCGCTCTTCTCCCAGGAGAAATCCTGCGCCATCGCCGCCTGGATCATCTTCTGGATGTGCTGCGGGCGATCGTAATACGTGCTCACCGCCCAACCGACGCTGTAGTAAATCGCGTTCGGGCTGGGTTCCCAGAATTTGAAGCCCGTCCCCAAGCCGGTAGTCTCATCGTACTGCTCCACCGTGTCATTCAGGCCGCCGGTCGCCCGGACAATGGGCAGCGTCCCGTACTTGAGCGAGTAGATCTGATTCAGGCCGCACGGCTCGTACCGTGAGGGCATGATGAAGAAGTCGCTTCCCGCCTCGATGAGGTGCGCCAGGGGATTGCTGTAGCCGATGTAGCTGCCGATGCGTCCCGGATACCGCGCGGGCAAGCCGCCGTAGAACGCTTCCAGGCCCTTCTCGCCTGACCCCAGGATGACGAACTGCACCCGCATCTCCCGCACAATCCTCTCAATCGTGGCCGCGAGCAAGTCCAGCCCCTT
>JAAZNO010000644.1 GCA_012798275.1 Chloroflexota bacterium | reverse complement strand
CAGCACCTGCCGATCCACAATTTCGGCGAGAATGTGACGCTCAAAGCCGGCGTCGTTGACGATGTAGTAGGCTTCATCACCCAGGAAGCCGACGTTGACGGCTTGCCCGAATTCATCGGAAACCAACCCGGCAAATACGGCTGTGCGAGCCATCGCGTTGCTCCTTTCACAGGAATCTCAGGGGCTTGACTTGTCGGAACCCCTGTTGCGGGTACACTCACGGTGCTTATCCTATCAGAAATTAGCCATTTGCCAAATCGGAGGTGCTGTATGGAGAACTTGGATCCTGTCGCCATTGTAACAGATTCTGCCGCAGGTTTGCCGGAATCTTTGTTGCAGGAGTACGCCATCGAAGTGGTCCCCTACTGGGTGCAGGTGGGGCCCCGATCGTTTCTCGATGGTGTGGACATTACGCCGGCGGAATTCTTCAGGCTGGCCCGCGCGCAAGCGGAGCCCGATGTCGGGACGAGTGTGCCTTCCGCCAGCGTTTTCCTGGAGGCCTACCGACGTGTGGCGGCCAGAGCTAAAGCCATCGTCTCCATTCATCTGGCTGGAACGCAGAGCGCCACCTGCGATGTAGCAGAACTGGCGGCCCAATCCAGCCCCATCCCCGTCACGGTGATAGACACGGCCACCACGGCCATGGCAGAGGGTTTTGTGGTCCTGGAAGCCGCCCGCGCGGCTGTGGAGGGGGCGCCGCTTGCGGACGTCGTCGCGCGGGCCCGCGCCTTGGTGCCCAAAGTGGAGCTGATCGCGTTGCTGGAGAATGTCAACTATGTCATTCGTGGCGGGCGTCTGGCCAGCGCAGCGCGATTGGTGAGCGGCCTCTTGAACATTCAGCCCCTCGTCCGTGTGGGCGACAACAAAGTGGGCTTGCTCGGACAGGTGCGGCGACGCGGGCGGGGATTGAGCCAGCTCGTGGAGCGGGTGAAGGCGCAGGTGGGCGATTCTCCGGCGCGGGTCGCCGTTCACTTCGCTGAAGTCGAGGAGGAAGCTCAGGAATTGCTGTCTCAGCTCAAGGCCGCCGTCAACTGTGTGGAGACATATCTCACGCGGGTGCCCGTGGCGTTGGGCGTGCACGCGGGACCGGGGTCCATCGGCGTGGCGTACTGTGCGGAAGCCGGTTTTGTGATCTCTGAGAGACCGGCTTTGCGCGGCGGCCTTTCGCGGTTGCAGGGACAGGCGAAGGAGCTGTTGGATAATGTCCGGCTGCCCGGTTCGAAGGAGGAGGACACGAGGTGAAGATGATCGTTGCGGCACTCGGCGGGTACTTGCTGGGATCGCTGCCGGCGGGGTTGCTCTGGGGATGGGTTTTCCGGCGGATTGACGTCCGTCGTCATGGGACGGGGCGCACCGGCGGGACGAATGTCTGGCGGACGGCGGGCCTCATCCCGGCAGCGCTCACCATGATAAGTGATGGCCTCAAGGGCGCCGCCGCCATCTGGCTGGCGCAGGCGTTACACGTCAACGACTGGGGGCTGGCGCTTGCCGGCGTCCTCGCCGTGGTGGGACACAATTACTCGTGCTTCCTGGGCTTTCGCGGCGGGGCCGGGACGTCAACCAGCGTCGGTGTTGCGGCGGCGTTGTGGTCCCCGGCTTTGCCGATCCTGGTGGGGCTGGCGGTGGGGATGGGACTCCTGGTCGGGCACGCTTCGGTGGCCTCGATTTCTGTCGCGCTGTCGTTGCCCATCCTGTTCGGCGTCTTGAAAATGCCGGCCGTGGTGGTGGGCTTCGCCTTGCCGGCGATGGCGCTCACGCTCTGGGCCTTGCGTCCCAACATCCGGCGGCTGCGGCGACGGGAGGAGAACTTCCTGCCCATCTACCTCAAGATTCCGCCGCCGATCTGTCTTTCGCGCCATCCCGCGCGGCGGGACGAGTGAGCCGCCATGCCGCAGTGAGCAACACCAGTCCTGCAGCATCAAAGGCGATGAAGCGCAGGCCCGTGGCGCGCAAGCTGGCGTGTCCCGCCGGCAGGGTCAACGCCATCCAGCTTTCAGCGGTCAACCCGATCCCCTGTTGGACGAGGATGACAGCCAGGCAGACACGATAGCGCACTGGATCGAGCGCCGCCGGCAGGTAAGGGATGACCCACATGAGGAACAGCACGCCGATGCTACGGGTGAGCACCGCGCCCGCCGTTCCCGAAAGTTCGAAGGCGCCGGCGTAGACCTCAGGATACGCGATAAAAGGGAGCGCTGCGGAAAGATTCCAGAGCAGCACGGCCAGAATGGCCCCGCGCGCGAGCCATCGCGTGCGGGTTGACTTCCGACCAGGCTGTGGTAGGTTTGGCGCTGTCATTGTCTCCCAATTCCCGATCCTGGTGAACTCTATGACGATACTCGAGCGGAATCGCCAGTTGCGGGTGGTGGCCGAGCTGCTGCTGGTGCATCTGCCTGCGACGTTGAAGCAAGACGAACAAGCGCTGGCGCACGACCTCCTGGCCGTGATGGGGACGGCGTTGCGCGAGGTCTACGACGACGCTCAACAATCCGCCAAGGCCTGGGACAAGCGCGCTTACGATGTGAAGGCCGATTCGCTGCGCCGCGAGTGGGATTGGACGTTGGGCGCTTCCAACTATGCCCTGGGACTGGCGCTGCGTGCCGATCCGATCACGCCGGAATCGCTCACCCGGCTGCGCACCCTCATTGTGTCCGAGCTGGAGCGCCCGGCGCGCAAGCAAATCGCCGATCCCGCCCGCT
>JAAZNO010000643.1 GCA_012798275.1 Chloroflexota bacterium | reverse complement strand
CGTTGGCTCATGTCAGGCCAGGGGTGGAATCCCCAGCCTGACCGGTGAATCGTCGCAGCCTCTACTCACTACACATCACTCTCGGCTCACATTTTCATTCTTGCACAGCGTGCGCCAGCACGTGACGTCTCCTTTGCCATAATCAACGGATCATTTTACCATCAATTCAGCAGCTGACAAAACGCGGATTGGAGATATACTGTAGAAATGTGAGCACGTGCGAACGTGGCCACATGCGGACTGTTCACGTGGAAACGGAGAAACGATGAAACGTCAGTATCTACGCGGGGCGACGAGTGCGCTGCTGCTGAGTCTGGGGATCGGCGGCGGCATCGGGCTCGTGCGGGCGCTGCAGGGCGCGCGTGGCCCCCATCAGACCCTGCTCCAGCGCTGGATCAATCAGGCACTCGACCAGGTGCTGCGCCAGGAGCGGCAACACGGTGTCCGCCTTCTGACTCCCCAGGAGCGCTACGTGATCTTCTCCGACCACCACAAGGGCGCGCGCAATGAGGCCGACGACTTTATCGCGGCGGAGGCCACGTATCTCGCCGCGCTCGACCATTACCTGGACCAGAATTTCACGCTGATCGTCATGGGTGACGCTGAGGACCTGTGGGAAGAGCGTCCCGAAGCAGTGCTCTCCGCCTACCGTCGCGTCTTCGAACGCGAAGCGCGGTTCTACCCCACCCGTTATCTGCGCGTCCATGGCAATCACGACGCCCTGTGGAAATCGGCCTATCAGCGGGAAAAATACCTGGGGCCATTCTTCCCCGGCATCGAATTCCATGAAGGGCTGCTCTTCACCGTCGAGGGGACCGCCAATCGGCCAGGCGGCGAGATTTTGCTGGTGCACGGCCATCAGGGGACGCTGGACGGCGACAAGATCGCCCCGCTCTCACAATTCCTCGTGCGGAATGTGTACCGGCTATTCCAAATCCTCACTGGCCAGGGACGGACCACTCCCGCCACCGACGCCTGTCTCCGCGCGCGGCATGACACGATGCTCTACCGATGGGCCAGCGGGCACGAGAAGCTGCTCCTCATCGCCGGGCACACCCATCGCCCCGTGTGGAGCTCGCGCACGCATCTGGAGAAGCTCGTCGCGGAGCTGCACCGCCTCCTGGAGCTGGCTCCCGCTGCGCGCCCTCCAGATTTCGCGGAAAGGGCGGCACGCCTGCGAGAAGACATCAAAATCCGCGCGCGCAAGGATCCGCCCTGCAATGACAGCATCAAAACACGGCCGTGCTATTTCAA
Source organism: Chloroflexota bacterium (assembly GCA_012798275.1). Lineage (GTDB taxonomy): Bacteria > Chloroflexota > Anaerolineae > B4-G1 > SLSP01 > JAAZNO01. The sequence continues at coordinate 3,364 of JAAZNO010000643.1, read as the reverse complement.
CACGGGCTGCTGTCGCTACGCCGACGGCGACATCACCGGCATCGAACTTGCGGATGGGGAAATCAGGCTCATCAAGTGGAGTTTTGCCCAGGGCGAGGGCCAACGCACCGTCCTGGAAAGCACGCCGTTGAGTCCGCTTTTCTATCTTCTGTGAGAGGATTAAAGCGCCAGCGCCAACCACTCCGGCAGGGCGGCGAGCAGCAGCTGCATCGCGCCGCGAGCGCGCTCCGTGAACAGTTCCAACGTGCCATCGTACGCTTCGGCGCTCTCAGGCCCCACCACATCGGTCACCGCGCGCAGGATGAGACAGCGCACGCCATTGTGCGCCGCCACATACGCGATCGCGCCCGATTCCCAATCTGCCGCCACGGCGCCGAATTGCGCGCGCAGCCGGGGCACTTCCTCCATCACCAGGTCGCGATCGGCGGAGAGCAGCCGCTCGCGCCGCACCGGCTGCGGCGGCTCGCCCTTCAGCCACGAAAGGTCCAACTCCGTGCTGTAGTGCGCCAGCGCTTCCAGGGGATCGCCCATCTGCTCGATAATGTCATAAACGAGGGTGCGGGTCACCAGCAACACGGTCCCCGGGGTGATGTCGCCCGCAAATCCGCCGCAGGTGCCCAGGTTGACCAGCAACCGCGGCGACCAGCGATCAATCGCGTATTGGGTGGAGCCGGCAGCCGCGATCTTACCCCAACCGCCGTGCAAAAAGACGCACGAGCGCGGCCTGTCGCCGACGGGGAGGGTGAGCGGGAACCATTCGCCATAAGGGGAAGCGTGGATCTCCACAGCGGGATACGCCGCGCGCGCCCAGCGCCATTCGACATGCGCCGAGATCAGGATCACGGCATCGGTGAGCTTCGACACGGCCCGTTCACTTGCCGTACAATTTGCGGAACGCCAGCGCCGCGCCGACTATGCCGGCCTCGTTGCGCAACCGTGCGGGGACCACTTCCGCTTTGACGGTCAGCGCGGGAGCGAACAGCGCGAATTTCTTGCTCGCGCCGCCGCCGATGATGATCAAATCGGGCCAGATGAGCCGCTCCAGCGTGGTCAGATATTCGTTGAAATAGGGCGCCCAGGCTTCCCAGCTGAGGTCTTTGCGTTGTCGCGCCGCATCGGAGGCCCAGACTTCCGCATCCTCGCCATGCAGTTCGATGTGACCCAGCTCCATGTTCGGCACCAGCCGCCCATCAATGAACAGCGCCGTGCCCAACCCCGTCCCGATGGTGACAATCAGCACCAGGCCCTTGCGCCCCTTCCCCGCACCGAATTTCATCTCCGCGATGCCGGCGGCGTCCGCGTCGTTCACCACGACGACCTCGCAGCCAGTAGCGTCGGCAAAGAGCCGCGCCGCGTCCGCGCCGATCCAGGCCTTGTCCACATTGGCGGCGGTCATGGTGACCCCGTGCTGCACGACAGCGGGGAAGCCACATCCGATCGGCCCCTGCCATTGGAAATGGCGCGCCACCACAGCAACGACTTCAGCCACCGCCGGGGGTGTAGAAGGTTGCGGCGTCGGCAGACGATAACGCTCTTCCAACAACGTCCCCGTCTTGGTCTCCACCGGGGTCCCTTTGATGCCACTGCCACCAATGTCAATGCCAAGGACTTTCATCGTCTGCGCCCCTTATCGCCGAAGATAGGCAATCCAGCCCGTCAAAGCCGGCTACGCTGATGATAGCATAAGAGTCCACAAACCGCAAATTCAACAGCGCACTCCGAGCTTCGATAAACGGCGATGCAACGGCCACCCGGCGCGACTTGTCCACCCGTGGGGGATAGGGTATAATCTCATTAATGCGGCAACGCTTGATGGCCGCGGAAAGAAAAGCGCATGGAAATCGAAGCCAAATACGCGATCCCTTCGGAACAGGTGTTCCGCCAGCTCCAGGCGCAGGAGACGCTGGGCGCCTTTCAACTCCGCGAAAGCGGCGCGACCGCCCTTCACGACACCTACCTGGACACGGCGGATCGCGCCGTCTGGCAGGCGGGCTATGCCCTGCGGCTACGCGAAAAGGGCGACGCCTGCGTGATGACGCTCAAAGCCCTGGCGGGAGGCGCCGGGCCGGTCAAACGCCGCGAGGAACTGGAACTCACCCTGCCCCAGCCGATGCCCCCCACCCTCTGGCCCCCCAGCGCTATCCGCGAACGGCTGCTGGAGGTGATCGGCGACCAGCCGCTGCAACCGCTCTTCGACCTGCACCAACTACGACACGAACGCGCGGTGATGGCCGGGGAGCGCGCCGTCTGCCTGATGAGCCTCGACGCGGTGACTTTGACCGGGGAACAGCGCCGCACACAGTTCTTCGTGCTCGAAGCGGAGCTGCTGCCCGACGGCACGGAGCAGGACCTCGCCGCCATCATGCAGACCCTCCAGGAGGCCTGGCAGCTGCAGCCCGACACTGAGACCAAACTGCAGCGCGCCCTGGATTTCTTCGGCCTCACGATGCCCGAACTGCCGGAAACGCGGCTGACCCCTACCGAGCGCCGCCAGCTCACGGCCATCGCACAACAGCCCACGATGTACGGGCGACGCGCGCAAGCGGTGCTCCTTCTCGACGAGGGCGTGACACAACTGGAAACGGCCGGGCGCGTGGCCATGTCCGAGCGACGGGTGCGCTACTGGCTGGCAGAATGGCGCCAGAAACGTCTGGGGATCTTCCCCGAAAAAGTGCTGACGGCGACTACTTCAGCGCCGCTCGCCGTCGAAGTTCCCGCCGCGGCGGACGAAATCCCCGCGCGGCCGGCAGCCAGGACCGTCAGCGCACCGCCGCCGTCGAACAGCACGCCCGCCGAAGCCGTGGACGTCGCTCACCTGCACGCCGTGGCGGACCTTGCCGAAAGGCTCTTCGAGCTGCTCCAGCCGTGGCACGGCTTGCCGGACGAAGATCGCGCGCTGCTCCGCGAGATCGCGCTACTGCACGATTGCGGCCTGAGCGTCGCGCCGGAACAGCACGACACGGCCGGCTACGGGCTCCTCGAGGCGCAGCCACCGGCGCAGCTCACCGCCGCCGAAGCGCAGCTGGCCGCGCTGGCAACGCTCCTGCATTCCCAGCGCCTCAAGTCCAAAACGCTACAACAGCTGCTGGATCACAGCAACTTCAACACGCTGCCGCCGGAACAGCAACACCGGGCGCTGGTTTTAGCGGCGTTACTGCGGTTGGCAGACGGGCTGGACTTCCGCCATAGCGGCAGCACGCAGATCGCCTCCCTGAAAGCGGGCCAACCGTCGCACGGCGAAATCGTCATCACCGTCACCGGCCCCGTTGCCGGCAGCGACGCCGAACGCGCCAATCTCAAGGCCGACCTGTGGGGGCGCCTCTTCAACCAGCCGGTGCGCTTCCAAACGCCGCCCCTGAATTCG
>JAAZNO010000642.1 GCA_012798275.1 Chloroflexota bacterium | reverse complement strand
GTTGTGCACCGTGGGGATGATGAATTCGGCGTGCGCAATGCGGCCGTTTTCGACGCGGTAGTGATGGATCAGGGGCCCTCGCGGCGCTTCGACCAGGCCGTAGCCCTCGCCGTCGCGGGGGGCGTACGGCACATCGGTGTCCTCGTAATCCAGCGGTTGCGACAGCAGCTCCAGCGCGCGCTCGATGGCATAGACGAGCTCGATGCCCCGCGCCAGGTCGTAGAGCAGGATGGCGTGCGCCGGTTGACCGAAGGCCTCGCGGAAGCGCTCCAGGTAGCCGTCGGCGAGGGGAGTTCCCATGGTGGCCATCATGTTGATGCGGGCCAGGCTGTTGGCGCGGATGACCTGTCCCCTGAAGCTCGTCTGTCCCGCGTAGCTGGTCTCCGTCTCGGTGTATTCCAGGTAGTCGCGGAATTCGCGCGGCTCGAAGTTGGTGCAGACACTGCCGTCGGGGAGCAGAACATGGAGTTGCGTGCCGTAGAAGCTGGGGCGATACCCCGCAATGGCGGTGAGATAGGCGGCGGGAGCGTCATCTCCCCAGGTGCCGAGGCGCTCGCTCAAGGCGTGTGAGCTCTCCCAGTAATAATCGAAAAGCGCACAGGCGACGGGCAGCGCGACCTCGAGCTCCGCTCGCATGGCGGCGGCGGCTTGCTCTGTGATGCCGCTGGTCACGCCGCCGATGACGGCTTTGACGGGATGGATGAATTGCCCACCGGCGAGCGCGATCAAATGGGTGCCCGCCTGGCGGACTTGCAGGGCGCGGGTCGCCACACCGGTGCGCTGATCGGCGTCGTCGCTGGCGTCCGGTAGATGGAAGATACTGGCGACGCCGAGGCGGTCGGGCATGGTGAAGATGAAGAGCGAGGTCGCCTGGTTTTGCAGGAGCTGTCCCAGCATCAACAGCTCGCGGATGGTGATGGCGAGCGGCGGCGGGGTGACGCCGTAGATGTCCTCCAGCGCTTTGACGGAGGCGACGTGATGCGCCGTGGAGCAGACGCCGCAGATGCGCGGCGTGATCACCGGCATTTGCTCGGCGGGCGCGCCCTGTGCGAGGTACTGAAAGCCGCGAAACTCTGTCGCCTGGAAATGTGCGGAGACGACTTCTCCGCCCTGGACTTCGATGACGACGCGGGCATGGCCTTCGATGCGGCTGAGGGGAAAGGTCAGAGTGGTCATCTCACAGCACCTTTTCCTTGGGACGCGGCTGCCCCGCTTCGCCGGCGTAATCGGAGAATTGGAACAGGAACAGCGCCATTTGGGGACTGCGCAGGCCGGCGGCGATGTCTTCCGGTGGAATGTCGGTCATGGAGGCGAACACGCGCTCGATGCTGGTGAACCAGGCGGCGGACTCCTTTTCGATGAAGGTGTCCGAGGGGCCCCGGCAGCCGACACAGGGGTGGCCGGCGCGAGTGCAGGGGGCGCCGCAGCCGCCGCGTGTCGAGGAGCCGATGCAGAGATAGCCCTGGTTGATGAGGCAGATCCCCTCTTCTACCCGTCCTTGCTGGAAGCCGAGGAGCCGTTGGGGACGCATGTCCTTGAGTTTGCGGCGTCCGCAGTCCTGGCAGACCGTTTTCGCCGGTTTGAAATGGGGGTCTTGCTCCAGCAGGGCCATGAAGAGCTGCGGGGTCGGCGGACACCCCGGCAGGTAGCGATCCACCCTGACGAAGGCGTCAATCGGATGCGATTTGGGGAGCATTCGCGGGACGTGATGGCGTTCGGCGTG
>JAAZNO010000641.1 GCA_012798275.1 Chloroflexota bacterium | reverse complement strand
CTGGCTGATCTTTCCGGCGGTGGTGTTTGGCCTCTGGCTGGGGTGGGACTGGCTGGACTGGCATGACGACCGTTTCATCCTCACGACGCAGCGCGTGATGCACATTGAGCGCAAAGGCCCCTTCGGCAGCATGTCCGAGGAGGCTTCTCTGGACGACATTCAGGATGTCCTGGAAGTAAAGCCCAACGTGCTCGCCAACTTTTTTGACTACGGCGACATCATTTTGCACACGGCGGGCGGCACGGTTAAAATTGACTTCACCGAAGTTTATCGCCCTGCGGTGTGGCGGGAGGCGATCCTGCGCGAGATGGGGCGCATCCAGGCGCGGCGGGTCGTGCGGCTGCGCGGAGAGACGCGCGTACTGCTGGAAAACCGTCTGCACCTCGTGCCGCCGCAAGAACCTCCCGCGAGAGTGGCGCCCCAGATTGAGTCGCCTTCGAGCCTTAAGTTTTTCGTCAGCACCGTCAGGGAATTGCTTTTCCCTGCCAGTTGGGTCGAATCCCCCGATGGGCAGACGATCAAATGGCGTCGTTACTGGCTGCCGGGCTTCATCCGCTACTGGTGGGTTTCGATGCTGTTCCTGCTCGCCACGGGCGGGGGGCTTTGGTGGGCCGCGAGGCAAGTGGATGAAAATCCGCTCCTGGTCGGCGGGTGGCTGGTGTTGGAGATGATCCTGTTGGGCGTGGTGATGTGGTACATCGAGGACTGGCGCAATGACTTCTTTGAGATCACGCCCTCGCACATCATCCATGTGGATCGCAGACCGCTGTGGGGACGGCTGATCCGTCAGGAAGCGCGCCTCGATCGCATCCAAAACATCACCTCGGACGTGCCGGGGCTGTGGGCGCGGATGTTCAAATTCGGCACCGTGACCCTGGAGACGGCTGGGGCGACGGGGAAGTTCGAGATGGAGTTTGTGCGCGACCCTGAGCGCGTGCGCGCGGAGATCGCCCGTCGGCAACAGGAATTTCGCCGACGCGACCTCGCCCGGCAGGCCGCCCAACGGCAGGACGAGCTGCTGAGCTGGTTCGCGATCTATGATTCCCTGCGTCATGGGGCCTCCACGCCGGACTCGCCGGATGAGACGGCGCCCGGCGCGACGGACGCGGTTTGACCTCAGCGCCGTCCTCGATTTGAAGACCCATCCATGAGGTGGGGGTGAAATGACATTTAAGGGTGGAGGTTGGATGTGGCAGTATTACCGGTGATTACGGTGGGGGATCCGCGTTTGCGGCAGCGCTCGCGGCCTGTGGAGCACATCACGCCGGAGGTGCAACGGCTGATTGACGACATGATCGAGACCATGCACGCCAATGACGGCATTGGGCTGGCGGCAGTGCAGGTCGGCGAGCTGCGGCAGATTGTCGTGATCGAAGTCCCGGCGGATGAGGAAATCGCCGGCAGCGGGCAACGCTATGTCGTCATCAATCCGGAGATCGTGCGCGCGTCGCAAGAGGAAGAAATAGGCCTCGAGGGCTGTCTGTCGGTGCCGGGCTATGCGGGCGATGTGGCGCGTTCAGTCTCTATCTTCGTGCGGGGCCTGGATCGGCGCGGACAGAAATTGCGGCTGCGTCTCAACGGGTTCATGGCGCGCGTGTTCCAGCATGAGATTGATCACACACGCGGCGTGCTGTACATTGACCGGCTGGTCGCGCCGGATCGCATCTGGCGGGTGCAAGAGGGCACCGAGGAGCACGTGGAGCAAGAGGGCGTCCTGCCCGAAAATGCCCCTGGGTGAACGGGGCAACGCGAGAATGTGGGCACGTGGGCACGTGTTTATTTTTGAAGGAGACGCCAGGTGCTGGCGCACATCATGTAAAAATGAAAATGTGAGGTAACTCTCAGACTGGCGCCAGGCAGCTAGACGGCGATGGATGAACCTTTGTGACTTGTAGCTTTTGCCTCTCCCCCGGCCCCCTCCCCAACGGCGTATGCGCCGTTGGGGAGGGGGAGAAAAAATAAGGGGTTTTGCAGGCGGGCCATGCCCGCCTGCAAAACCCCACAAAAAAATTCCCCTTCCCCCGCGCTGCGCGGGGGAAGGGGAAGGGGATAGGGGACAAAAATTGATTTTTTAATCTTTAGCAGTTGCCAGGAAATCTTGCGTTTTTTAGTCAGTGGCTAAACAGTAACCATGTGAGCCATAATCCGTGAGCAGAGGCTGCAACAGCTCACCGCTGCGGCTGGGGATGGAATCCCCTGCCTGACACGAGCCCACCGCGCTGAAGCGCGTTGTTTGAGGACGTAGCAGCCCCGGGGGCCAGG
>JAAZNO010000640.1 GCA_012798275.1 Chloroflexota bacterium | reverse complement strand
GGTCGTATAATCGTAAATGATTCGGCGTCGCACTTATGAGAAGGAGGCATTATGACAGAACAGCTTCGCATCACCCCGGTGGAAACGGCAGCAGACATCAAGACCTTCATCTATTTTCAGTGGGAAGTCTACAAAAACGACCCGCTGTGGGTCCCGCCGCTGCTTTCGGAGCGCTTCGAGATCATGGATCCGCAGCGCCATCCCTTTTATGAGCACGCAAACGTGAAGTCTTTTCTCGCCTGGCGTGGCGACAAAGTGGTCGGGCGCATCTCGGCGATTGTCAATCACCGCCACAATGAGGTCTGGAACGACAAAGTGGGCTTCTTTGGGATGTATGAGGTGCTCGAGGATCCCGAAGCTTCCCAGGCGCTGCTGGAGACCGCGGAGGAAACCCTCAGAGCACAAGGGATGACCACCTCGCGAGGACCGGCCAACTTCTCCACCAATGAAGAGGTCGGCTTGCTGGTGGACGGCTGGAATGGCCCGCCGGTGGTGATGATGACCTACAATCCGCGCTATTACGTGGACTACCTCGAAGCGGCCGGCTACGCCAAGGCCATGGACCTGTATGCGTACACCTTCGATCTCACGACGATGAAGGAGGACGGCACCGGCATCAACCCCAAGCTGCTCCGCGTCGCCGAGCGCGTCCGCGACCGGCTGAACATCACGATCCGCCCCATCAACATGCACAAGTTCGAAGAAGAGAAACAGAAGGTCAAGAAAGTCTACAACGCCGCCTGGGCCAAGAACTGGGGATTTGTGCCCTTGACAGAACGCGAGTTGGAGCACCTCGGCGAAGCCTTGAAGGTGATCCTCGATCCCAAGACAGTTTTCTTCGCCGAAAGAGATGGGGAGCCGATCGCCTTCATGTTGCCGTTCATTGATCTGTGCCAGCCCTTACTCAAGGCCTATCCCCGCCCCGGTGAGCCGGAATGGTGGACGACGGTGAAGCTGGCCTACTGGTGGAAAGTCCGCCACTGCATCACCACCATCCGCGCCGCCGTCGGCGGGATCGTCGAGGAGTACCGGGGCCAGGGCGTGGATGCCCTGCTGTTCCTGGAAACGCTCAAGGCGGGGATTCGACAGGGCTACAAGCGCTGTGAGATCTCCTGGGTGCTGGAATCGAATATCCCGATGCGGCAGACCGCGGCCAATTTCAACGGCGAGCTCTATCGGACCTATCGCATGTACGACAAAGCGCTGTAAAACTTCACCCAAAACGCCGCAGGGAGGCTCTCCCTGCGGCGTTTTCTCAAAGTCAGGCCGAACGGCCCGCTCCCCCTGGCCAAAACTCAATATTTGCGCACGATGGCGCGATACGCCGCCGGCTGGCGCGCTGAGATGATCTGCGATTCCTCCCGCCGCCGCCGAATTTCATCCAGGTCCAGGCGGGCGACCACGTATCCCTCCGTCGGGCCGACCTCGCCTTCCTCGGGGGGCGCGATAGTCCCCAGCATCTCACCGCGCGGCCCCAAAATCGCCGATTCCCCGCCGAAGGTGTAGGAGGGCTCCTGTCCAATGCGGTTCGCGGCGGCCAGGAAGACCTCGTTCTCATAAGCGCGGGCGACGAGCAGCGTGCGCCAGATCGCCGCCTGGCGCGCTTCCCACGCCGCAGGCAGCAACAACACCTCGGCGCCATCCAGCACCAAATTCCGGGCCACCTCTGGGAACACCAGGTCCCAGCCGAGCAAGATGCCGATGACGCCGAACTCAGTTTCCACCGGCGCCAACCGATAGCCGGGGCGGAAAACCAGCCGCTCCTCGGCGGGCAAATGCAATTTGCGGTATTCCCCTGCCGGCGCGCCATCGGGGCCGATGAGCACGGCGCTGTTGTAAATCACACTTTCCACCTTCTCCTTGGTCGCCATCCCCACCAGCACATAGACGCCAAACTCGCTGGCGTGTTGCCCCAGGATGTTGGAAGCCGCGCCGGGCACGCGCTGCGCCATCTGCGCGAAGCGCTGCCCTCCCTCATAGCCGGTGACCGAGAGCTCCGGGAAGACGATGATGTCCACCGGCTGCGCCGTAGCAATGATGCGAATCCAATCCGCCATCCTGGCGATGTTGGCTTCCATCTTGCCCAATTCCGGGGCCATCTGCACGACAGCGATGTTCAATTCACGCATATCCCCACCTCGACAAGCAGTTTGACAAGCAGGTTATTGAAATCAAGCCACGAAAAGGCCATCCTCACCGCTTACGGCGCGCCATGAAATGCAACACGCCGTAAATCTCGGCGGGCAGCGGCGAATCCAGAGCCATCATCGCGCCGGTAAGCGGATGCTGAAACGTCACTTCAGACAAGTGCAGGTACAGGCGGGTCACCCAATCCGGCTGCCGTGGCGAACCGTACAGCCGGTCCCCCACAACGGGATACCCATACCAGGCCAGATGCACGCGGACTTGATGCAAGCGCGCCGACTCGGGCGCGACCTCCAGCAGGGTGTAGTAACGCCCCTCGTCCCGGTAGTGATGCACGGCCCGATAGCGCGTCCGCGCGACCCGCCCCTCGCGCATCACGCTGGCCCGCTCCCGCTCATGCTTGAGGTTTCCAATCGGCGCCTCGATCTCGCCAGTCTCGGTCAGACGGCCCTCAACCAGCGCCATGTATGATCCCACGAGCCGCTGACGGCTGGCCTCGCGCTTGAGGGTGCGATAGGCCTCCTCCGTGCGCGCCGCCACCACCAGGCCGGAGCACTCCGCGTCGAGGCGCTGCAGAATGCCGGCGCGCTCCACGCCGCCGACATGCCACAGGTCAGGATAGGCCTGCCCCAACAGCGCCGCCAACGTCACTTCCCCGCCGCGACGGGTGGCGTTCGTGGGCATACCCGCCGGTTTGTCCGCCACCACAATAGACGCATCCTCGTAGACGACGTCCAAACCGGAGGGCGCGACCTCTGACGCCGGCAAGCTTTCCTCCAGGGGCGGGACCGCAACTTCCACACGCTCGCCCGCCTGCACGTACTGCCCGGCCTTGAGGGCCAGCTCGCCGTTGATGCGGACGCCGCCCTGCTGCACGAGCTCCCGCAAAGCCCGTCGCCCCAGTTCCGGCCATTGCTGAACCAGGATCAGATCCAGACGTTGCGATTCTTCAGCTGTCAGAATTTTCGGCTCGGTTGACATGGGCAGCGCGCCTCTCTTGAACCCAAACTATCACCAACAATAAGCCCACGCCAATGACGATGCTGGCGTCGGCGAGGTTGAAAACTGCAAACGAACGGAAGGGCCAGAAGTTCAAATCAATGAAATCTACTACGTACCCATAGATCAGCCGATCTATGAGGTTACCGGTCGCGCCACCGACCATGAAGCCCAGCGCCACATGGGTAAACCAATCGTGGGGATCGAGGCTGCGGGAAAAAAAGATGATCGCGACAATCACCACCGCAGAAAGGGCCTTGAAGACGTCCCCCAACTGCGGGAACATCCCAAAAGCGACCCCGGT
>JAAZNO010000105.1 GCA_012798275.1 Chloroflexota bacterium | reverse complement strand
TTCCGCCAGGAAAACTGACATCACGTCCTGGTTGGTCGCCCCGATGGCCTTCATCAGGCCGATTTCCCGCGTCCGTTCGTAGATGGCCATCGTCATCGTATTGGCAATGCCGAATGCCGCCACCAGCAGCGCCACGGCGCCGATTCCCCCCAGGATGGCTTGCACGATAGCAAAGAAGTTGTTGAGGCTTTCGATTTGCGTTCGGGCCGATTCGACCGAAAATCCCTGGTCTTTGAGCGTTTGTTCGACCGCCGGGGCGAGACTGGGATGGGAGACTTTTACCAATACCTGAGCGTAGCCGTCTTTATCGGGATTGGAGACTCCCGGCTGCCCTTCCATCAGGCGCTGATTGAGCCGCAGCGCTTCCTTGAGGGGCAGGAAGACGCTGTAGTCATAGAGATAGCCCTGTTTTTTCAGCACCCCCACGACTTGCAAACGGGCGACAATGCTCTCGCTTTGCATGTAGGTCACCGGGTCGTAGGTAAACTTCACCATTTGCAGGGTCTGATTCAGCAGCTCCGGGGGCTCCGGTGGTTCCAGCCCGGCTTGCTCCGCCTCCTGGAATGCTTCCCACGGGATAAAGTTCGCCGGCACCATCGAACCGATGACGATCTGCCCTCGATACAGCTCCAGCGTTCCCCGGTCGAGGGCGGCGATCCTGGCGAAGTCCTCCATCTCCACGCCGTACATTTGAGCCCAGCCGTCCTGCCGATTGAGTCGCAGCGGTCCCTGCATGTAGATGTCTAACAGCGGCGTTGCTGCGATGACGCCTTCCATGCCGCGGATCTCTTCTATTTTGGCGGCGTCGAGGGCCGGCGGGGAAGCTGCCTGTCCAGCACTTCCTCCCGTAGCGGCCGGTGCCTCCATGTAACCGATGCGCACCATGAGCTCATCGAGTCCGCCCATGTTGTAAAGATTGGCCGTCGCCTGTTTCTGCAGGCCGGCGCCGAGCGAGACCAGTACGACCACGGCTGCTGTGCCGATGATGACGCCGATGGCCGTCATCGCCACGCGCGCCTTCATGCGCCGTAGGTTGCTCAATACCAGCCGCAGCAGATCTCGCGTTTTCACCTTTCAGCTCCCCAGACCGAACAACGCCTTGAAGACACGCCCCACCTGCTCCCAGAAGCTCAACGGCTCTTCGAGGGGAGACTCTGACTCGCCGGGGACGCCTTCGGGGGGGAAGGAGTTTTCCAGCACCTCAACGGTAAGTGTCTCGCTGTACGTCTGCGTCTGGTTGAGGTCGTCCACATAGCTCACACTCACCACGACTTCAGCCGTTCCCGCCTCCATCTGCATGGCGGTCGCATCCAGCGTCCAGGAGCCGCCCGGATCCAGCGGCCCGACATACGTGCTGCTCTCTCCCATGAATTCCAGCCCTTCGCCGGAGGCGCGCAGCTCCGAAATGGTGAAGCGGAAGCTGCTGGCGTTCACCAGCTCGATGGGCAGTTGGAAAGGCTGCCCTGCCATCGCCGTTCCTTCGACGGGACGGTAGAAGCTGATTTTGAAAGCGGGACGTCGTTGCACCAGCAGGCTCACCCGCTGCGTGCCCTTCTCACGGGTGCCCCCGCTGATGTCGTAGGCCAGCGCCACGGGAAGGTTGTGCGCGCGGGTCTCGGCATTGCCGGCGACCATCAGACGTAGGGTGACGCTGGCATGACCGTTCGCTGCGATGTGAGGGATGAAGCTGACGTTGCTGCCCTCGATGGGGACGAAGGCGCCGAGATTTTCCCCGTCCTCGCCTCCCAGCGCCAGGGTCAGCCGCTGCGCATCGCCGCCGCCCACGTTCACCACATCCAGCGTCAGCGTGAAGCTGTCGCCGGGCGAGATCTTGTCCGGCAGCGTGCGATAGCCATCAATCAGCAACTGCGGGCGGTTGGCCAGGCTCGTGTCCACGTCAATGCCCACGGTTTGTTGCCCGCTGTAGCTGCCGCCGTTATAATCGCTGTAAGTCAGCGCGATCGGCAGACCTAACCGTCCGCCTTCCTTGCTGGGTTTGAGTAGCAAAGGCAGCGTCAATGTCGCGGTCTGATTGATGCGCAGGGTGTCCCACGTCGCCACGCCGCCGCCGTGCGCCGGAATGACCATGCTGGCATCCCCCACGGCCTTGAGATTGATGGCGGTGCGACTGCCCCGGTTGGCCAGCGTCATCGTCAGTGTGAAAGGTGTTCCGGGGGCGATGATCGCCGGGGTGGTGTGGACATCCTCGATGAGGACTTCGGGCTTGCCGGTCGGCGCCCCGCTGCCGCTGGATGCGCCGATGACTTCGACCGCCAGCGTCTGCGGAAATTCATAGTGCGCGCCGGAGAAATCGTTGGCGGAAAGGTTCACCTGCAGGCTCTGGACGCCGTTGCTCACGCTGCTCGGAACCCGCATCGTTTGGGAGGCGATGAAGGTCGCGTTGATCGGCGTCTGCCAGAAAACGTGGCCATTCTCGCCCACGGGCAGGAAGGTCCCCCCGGGGAAGATGACCATGGTGTTCTCGGCGGCGCGACTGCCGTTGTTGTAGACTTCGATGTAGACTTTGAATTCCTGTCCTGGCTTCACCTGCGCCGGTTCGATGCGGTAATTGCGGACGGTGAGCAGCGGTTGGCCGGCGGCGGGCGGCTCGACGGGAGCGGGGGTAGCAGTCGCCGGGGGCGGCGCGAACAGCTGCACGGTCCCCAGATCCAGCTCGTTCCCGAAGGGGTCGAGCGCGACGAGCTTGTAGGCTCCGGCTTTCAATCCGGGGGGGACGATCGCTTGCAGGGCCTGGGGATTCACATAGTGCGTGCTGAGAATCCCGTAGCCGACCAGGCGGACGGTCGTCGTTGTGGTGAAGGTCGCTCCGGTGCTGCCGGTGGCGTAAATGCTGAGGGTCCCGCCCGTTTCGGTAGAGAGCGTCGCCGGCTCGATGATGAAAAGCGGGCCTTGCGCGCTCACGGCTGCTGCCAGCAACAGGAACGCTGCTGCTACCACGGCCAGGACCAGGCTGAATTTGATGCTGTTACGGCTCATGATGGTTTTCATCCTCCTCGGAAAATAGAACCCGTGCTCACGTTCTCACGTTCTTTTTCTGTACCCCCGGCGCCGTTGACGATTTTCCCATCCAGCAGATGGATAGTGCGTGTGGCGTAGGCGCTGATGGCAGGATCGTGGGTCACGATGACGATGGTGCGTCCTTCCTCGCGGTTGAGTTGCCCCAGCAGCGCCATGACCTCGCGTCCTGTCTGGGTGTCCAGGTTGCCCGTCGGCTCGTCTGCCAGAATGATGGCGGGATCATTGGCGAGCGCGCGGGCGATGGCGACGCGCTGCTGCTGTCCGCCAGAGAGTTCGGTGGGCTTGTGCCCGGTGCGGTCGCCTAACCCTACACGTGCCAGCAGCGCCAGTGCCTGTTTGCGCCGTTGCTGCGTCGGCACGCCGCTGAAAACCAGGGGGAATTCGACGTTTTGCAGCGCCGTCATGGTCGGCACGAGGTGAAAGGCCTGGAAGATGAAGCCCACTTCCTTGCCCCGGTAGCTGGCGAGATCATTTTCGTCCAGTTGGGTGATTTCCCGCTGATTGACCCACAGCTCGCCGCTCGTCGGGCGGTCCAGTCCGCCGATGAGGTAGAGGAGCGTGGACTTGCCCGAACCGGAAGGCCCCATGATTGTCAGCAGTTCCCCTCGCGTGACGCTCAAATCTACCCCATCCAGGGCGTGCACAACTTGCTCTCCCATCTTGAAATGGCGCGTCAAGCCGGTGATGCGAATGATGCCCTCACTCATGTCTCTTTCCTGAAAAGACAGATTTGTCGCTTACATCGTCAGCGAGCTGAACATGCCGCCGAGGATGGCCGGCACGACGCTGAGGAGCGCAAACACCAGCCAGATGACTCCCACGGCGATGATGGCCTTGCGGCGCGGCAGCTTCGTGAAAGCCATCAGCCCGATCACGAGCAAGGCCAGATTCCACACCATAAATCCATCTACCCGCCCCAGGATGCTTGCCAGCGCCAGTTTCTCCGGCCCGGGGGTGATGATCTGCGACGTGCTGCTGTCAATTACATAACCCGCGAAGCCCTTATTGAGGATTGCCTGCCCCGTGATCCAGATGTAGACCGTCTGCACCAGACCGCGCACGGCGTAAGGGAGCCATGCCCACACGGCGAGCTGGAACATTGGCTTGAACCCACTGCTGCGCCCCAAAAACACGCTGGCGAGGTAGAGCGCGCCGCCCCACAGCAACCAGGTCAGCGGTTGGCTGACGATCGTCCCGACGGTCTTGAGGACGTCCATGGCGGAGGGACCTGTCGGCTCCTCTGCCGGCAGGCTGCCTTCGACGACGATCCCGCCGCCTTTGCCGATCATGGCGGGGCTTTCCGGGGTCATCCCGCCGTTCATCGTCGGCCCGGCGCTGCGATTGGCGACAGCGTTGGTGACCAGAAGGGGCAGCAACGTGCAGACCACGATGAGAACTGCTGGCAGCCACCAGCTGCGCGACGGATGTTCCCGCAAATGCGCGAAAGTCGCGCCCGGACGCACGAAGACGCCCGCCAGCAGGCTGAATAACGACTTTTTCTCGACAGGAGCCGATGGTTCGCTCATGTTTCCTCCTCAAAATAGAGATCAGTGAGCCGTGAGTAGAGAGCTGTCGTAGTCACGACTCACATAGTAACTGTTCAGCCATGGGCTAAAAAACGCAAGGTTTCCTGGCGATTGCTGAAGATTGAGAATCAACTTTTGCCCCCTGGCCCCTTCCCCCCGCGCAAGGCGCAGGGGGAAGGGGAACTTTTTTTTTGTGGGGTTTTGCAGGCGGGCGTAGCCTGTCTGCAAAACCCCCTTATTTTTTCTCCCCCTCCCCAACGGCGCCTGCGCCGTTGGGGAGGGGGAGAAAAAATAAGGG
>JAAZNO010000104.1 GCA_012798275.1 Chloroflexota bacterium | reverse complement strand
GATCGAGTTCAGGACTTGCCAGGGCCGGAACATTCGCAGAGATGTTTTCATCTTCTTGATTCTTGAGCAGATTCCAAACGCGAGTATACTCTGGCTATGGCGATTCGATGGCGACGTCGCCTTCATTCTCGCCATTATAGCACCTTGCAGGAGAAAGCGAGCATCCATGGGATTGGACCCGGTAACGGTTGTGATTCCTACCTACAACGAGGCGGACAACATCGTGCCGATGACCACGGCGTTGTTTGACTTGCAAATCCCTGAATTGCAGATTCTGGTGGTAGATGATGCCTCTCCCGATGGGACGGGGGAGATCGCGGATCGCCTGGCCGCGCAATACGCCGGGCGCTTTGCCGTCTGTCACCGTACCGGCCCCCGTGGGTTGGGATGGGCTTATGTGGAAGGCTTCCGTTGGGCCTTGGAGCAGGGAGCCGCTTACATCATTCAGATGGATTGCGACTTCTCGCATCCCCCAAAGTACATTCCCCAATTCCTGGAGGCCATTCGTGAGTATGATGTGGTCGTAGGATCGCGCTATGTGCCCGGCGCGGAGATTGACGCGCAGTGGAAGTTTCAGCGTCGGCTGCTCTCCTTTTGGGCGAACAGCATCTATACCCGCCTGATTCTGGGCTGTCGGGTGCGGGATTTGACGGCGGGCTTCAAGTGTTGGCGGCGCGAGACGCTGCTGGGGATTGATCTCGCACGGATCCGCTCGCAGGGCTACGCCTTCCAGGTGGAAATGGCTTATCTGACCGAGCGCCTGGGGTATCGCGTGGTGGAGATCCCCATTCATTTTGAGGAACGTCGTCTGGGCCAGTCGAAGATGCGCACCAGCGTCAAGATCGAGGCCGCTTTGCGCGTCTGGGAATTGCGCTGGCGCTATCGCGGCCTGCGCCCTTCTGATCGGCAGGTCCTGGCGAGTGCAGCGGGGAAAGACCCCCCTGCATGATTCATCCCGTGAGGGGAGGAGCGCTATGCTCACATGGTTCGCCCGTTGGCTCACCCCTCCCAGGCTACGTTATGCCTGGATTACGGCAGGGGTCCTTTGGGCTGCCTGGCTTCTCAGTGTGGCGTTGGGGCCGGGAAACCTGGATTTGGCCGGACAGCCGGTGGGAACTGATTATCTGCAATTCTACGCCGCCGGCCGCACACTGGCCTGCGGGGAGAGCGCCCGGCTCTACGATAGGGCCTATCAGGCCGCGCTGGAAAAGGAGATCATCGGCCCGGGGTTGACTTCCTACCATGCCTTTATCACACCGCCCTTTCTGGCATGGTTCTTCGTCCCGCTCGTCGCGCTGCCCTACGGCCCGAGTTTCGCCGTGTGGAGTGTGCTGGGCCTGGTTTTTCTCTGGTGCAGCCTGTGCCTTCTCGGCGTTGCTGCGCCAGCGCGGGCCTGGTTATGGGCGCTGACTTTTTTCCCGGTTTTCGCCGTGATCAGCTTCGGACAGAATGCGCTATTGAGCCTCTTGCTGTTCAGCGTTGTCTATCGTCTGTGGACCGCTAAGCGCCCTTTTCTTGCTGGATTGGCGTGCAGCCTCACGCTCTATAAGCCGCAGCTGTGCCTGGGTGTGACGCTGCTTTGGCTCATTAACTGGCGCCGTGATTGGCGGGTCCTGGTGGGATTGGGAGTAGGAGGCACAGCACTGGCGGCGTCGTGTTTTCTGCTGCTGCCGGAGGCCAGTTGGGCGTATGTGGATTTCGCCCGCACCGTCTTGCCCGATCTCCCCCATTGGCAGGAATTTCCCCTCTGGCATCTTCATACCGTGCGAGGCTTTTGGCGTTTGTTGCTGCCTGCATGGCCGCGCTTGGGTGATGGGCTTACGTTGATCGCTGCCGGTTTCGGAGTATGGGGCTTTGTCCGTTGGGAGCGCCGGTTCCGCAAGCAGTTGCCCCTCGTCTTTGGCGGGGCGATGGCGCTGACGCTCTGGCTCACGCCCCATGCGATGATCTACGATTGGGCGCTGCTGCTGATTCCGGCGTTGGCCTTGTGGGAGGCGCTACCGCAGAACCGGGATCGCTGGCGCTCATTGTTTGCGGTGCTGTGGATTGCTGCGCTGTTGAGCGGGCCGTTGACGGTGGTGCAGCTCCGTCTCTTGCCCGTGGCAGTGCAGGTGAGCGTTCCTTTCCTGGCGTGGGTGCTGTATCAAATCTGGCGGTGGAGCTTGAGTGGCGAGCTGCTCCCGGCTTGAAGGTTTCTCAACGGTGGAAAAATAACTCTTTTCAGGTTAGAATGCCTCTCCTGCCTGCGAGTAGTACTTTTTTCCTATTGCTCTTGAGGCCTTCAATGGTACAATAAGTTTGAGTATGGTTAAGAGCTCCGCCCCTCTTAATCGTGCTTGAGATTTGTCGGTTACCCTCCTTTTGTAGAAGCGCGCCCGCTCGTCGGGCGCGCTTCTACGTTCCTCATTATCTCTCTCCCATTACCCCTTACCTTCTCGCCATCACCCGTTACCCTTCCCAATACACGAGCAACCGGCCGCAGCCATCGCAGTATGCTTCCTCGCCGGCGCGGGCGGCGGCGCGAGGGGTGTAGCTCACGCTGACGCCGCACAGCGAGCAGGTGTCATCCTCGAGCAGTTGGGCGACCGCGATGCCGCCGAGACGCGGCTTCAGGTACGTGTAGGAATCTAAAATCGCGGGCGGGATCTCCTGCCGCAGCT
>JAAZNO010000013.1 GCA_012798275.1 Chloroflexota bacterium | reverse complement strand
GAACTCCTTGACGTTGATCTATGTCAAACAGCAACGTGCTTTTGGCGGCTTGATGATCGTCGTCTTCACGGCGCTGTTGTTCGGCGTGATTGGATTGGGAGAGCTCGAGCGCGAGGGGTTGCTGGCGACCCGCCCAAAAACGCCGTGGTCGAAGATTGTGCTCACTTATGCTGGCATCGTGGGGCTCGGATTTTTGCTCTTTGGGGGGATCCTCGCCGGCACGCAGGCGCAGTTGACTCAGACGACGGTTCAGACCATCGAGGACATTGTCGCCCTCGGCATGCAGCTGGCCAACACGCTGGGGAATTACTACGCGCTGATCTTTGTCATCGCGCTGGCGATTGCCTGGCTCCTGTCTCGCGAGACGTCGGCGTCGCCGCACAATGAGGGCGGCTGGAACTGGGGGGTCCTCGTCGTCGGCGTGCTGCTGGCGAGCTTTCTCCTCGTCGGCCCCTACTGCTATGATCTCGTGCGCGCCGACATCCTTTACAAGCAAGGACTGAGTTTTGCGAACAGCACCGATCCGACGAAAGTGCAGGTCGGCATGGCGCATTACGAGAAGGCGCTCGAGCTCGCGCCCCAAGAGGATTATTACATGCTCTTCCTGGGCAAGGCCTTGCTCGCCTATGCTCAATCCTCGTCTGCGCAGCTGGACGATGCCGCGCGCCTGGAGATTTTCCAGCGGACGGAAGAGGTGCTGCTCAAGGCGCAGCAGATCGCGCCGTTGAACACGGATCACTCGGCCAACCTGGCGCGGTTTTACCGCAGCTGGTCCTCTCGAGTGACGGGCGAGGAAAAGACCACTTTGCTGCGGAAGGCGGAGACCTATTATCAGCAGGCGTTGGCCCTGAGTCCGAATAACCCCGTCCTGTGGAATGAGTTGGCGATCCTGTATGCCTTTGACCTTCAGGACCAAGCGGCCTACACCCGCACCATTGAGCATTCCCTGGCGTTGGATCCTGAATTTGAGGAGACCTGGAGCCTCTCGGCGGATGTGAAAGCCAACATTCAGAAGGATTTGCCGGGCGCCATCGCCGATTACAAGCGGGTGCTCGAATTGTCCCCGAGACAATGCACCGTGCGTCGCGTCCTGGCCAATCTGCAACTGCAGGAGCAGCTGTGGACGGATGCGGAGTCGCTGCTGGAAGAAACGACGACCGTCTGCCCTACCATGACGGACTTGTGGGACATCTACCGCATGTGGGCCATTGCGGTTTATTATGAGGGCGATACCCCGCAGGCCGTGGCGTTGGCGCAGCAGGCGTTGGCGCTGGCGCCAGAGGCTCAGCGCGAGACCGTGCAGCAGCTGGTGGATTTCTTGCTGCAACCGGCGAATCCGTAATGGCGACCTATCTTGTCGTTTTTGTCGGCGCGCTGTTGCTGGCGATCGTGGGGACTCCCCTTGCGCGGAAGGTGGGGTTGCGCCTCAACGCCGTGGACCAACCCGACGCGCGCCGCAAGGTGCACACCGTCCCTACGCCGCGCCTGGGGGGGCTGGCAATCTACGGGAGCACGCTGCTGGCGGCCTTGCTGTTGGGCAATCGCTACAATATCACCCAGCTGGTGAGTATCCTCGTCGGCGCGACGATGGTGTCGTTTCTGGGCTTTTGGGACGACCGTTTCACCCTCTCGCCGTGGATCAAACTGGCGGGGCAGCTGGTCGCCGCGGTGTTGTTGGTGGTGACCGAAGTCTCTATCACCATGCTGCGCGTGCCGTGGCTCAACTCCGCCGTGACAGTGCTGTGGATTGTGGGCATCACCAACGCGATGAACTTGCTCGACAACATGGATGGCCTTTCCGGGGGCATTGCGGCCATCGCGGCCGCTTACTTCGCCCTGATGTGCAGCTTCTCCGGCCAATACCTGGTAGGGGCGTTGGCGGTGGCGGTGATGGCTGCCTGCATCGGCTTCCTCGTCTACAATTGGACGCCCGCCACCATCTTCATGGGGGATTCCGGCAGCCTGTTCCTGGGGTTTTTGCTGGCGGCCATCGGCATCAAATTGCGCTTCCCCGACAACGTGCCCTTCGTCACCTGGATGATTCCCCTGTTGGTGCTGGGAGTGCCCCTGTTCGATACGACGCTGGTCACTCTCTCCCGCCTGCGGCGTGGACTGAATCCCCTGACGACGCCGGGCACCGATCACACTTCCCATCGGCTCACCTATGCCGGGCTGACGCGGCGCGAGGCCGTCCTGGTGTTGTACATCGTCGGCTTTCTGTTGGGGGTGATGGCCCTGTTCGTGACCCGCGCCTCGGCGCTGGAGGGCTATCTGATGGGCGGCCTGGTCTTCATCGGCGCCTGCTACGGCCTGTGGCGCCTGGAACGTCCTCCCTTTTGGCCCCCGGCGGCGCGGCCTGCAGTCCAGCCGTCAGCGCCTGCCGAACCATCCCCGCCGCCTCCCTCTGCGGATGCTGCCTGAGGGCATTACCGTAATTTTGGTGGTATAATTTTCTTAAATTCGTCAGGAAAGGGTTAGCTTCCTGACGGGTTCAGTTCACTGAGTTCATATATGTAAGGAGTAAGTCATGGTTAAAAAGCTTGTGACGGTTGTCAGCGGCATATTGTTGGTGACTTTGCTGCTCAGCGCTTGTGGAAATACTGCCACCCCGGAAACGACGCCGGCCCCCACCTCGACATCACAACCGACGCCGAAGCCCACCACTGCCGCCGCCGGGACGCCTGATGCATCCCCCACTGCCGTTGAGCCGGCGACGTGCGAGGTGTATTCACTCACTATACCTGTTCGCCCTCTCGATGATACGGATCATGTGAAGGGCGTCAATCCAGAGGCGGCCACTTTCACCATCATCGAGTATGCCGATTTTCAATGCCCAGCGTGTTCTGCCATGGCGCCGGTGATGTCCGAATTTCTCAAAAGTCACCCTGAGGTGCGGTTGGTCTATCGGCATTTCCCATTGAGTTTTCACGTCAATGCGCAGCTGGCAGCGGAAGCCGCGGAAACGGCTGCCGCGCAGGGAAAATTCTGGGAAATGCACGACCTGTTATATGCGCGCGTTTCGGAGTGGGGGGAGCTGGCGGCTGATGCGGCGCAGGCCAAAATGACCGATTTTGCCAGGGAATTGGGTCTCGATGCAGAACTCTTCGAGCGTGACCTGAAGGCGGGCACCTATCGCGACAAGGTTGACCGGGAGTCGGCGGAGGCGCAACAGCTGGGATTGCCGGGCACGCCGACCTACATTTTCGAGGGGATGGTCTATCCGGCGGATCAGATGGGCATTTCCGCCGAGGGGTTAGAGGCGTTCCTCCCCATGGTGCAGCAGCTGCTCGCCTTGCAGCCCCGCCAGTATACGGAGCTGCCTCCCGTCGTGCTGGATGCCACCAAACGCTATGAGGTGACCGTCCAGACCAGCAAGGGCGACATCGTTTTCGATCTCGACACGACCGGTGCTCCGACCCAGGTGAACAACTTCCTTTTCCTCGCGCAGGAGGGATGGTACGACGGGACTACCTTCTTCTTTGTCATGGACAATTTCGCGGCGGTCACCGGCGACCCTTCCAACACTGGCAGCGGCAGCCCCGGCTATTACTGCATCGGCGAAAGTGTGGGGTCGTTCAGTGAGGCCGGACTGGTCGGCCTGGTCCCCAATGGGCAGTTCTTCTTCTCACTGGGTGCCGATGCCGCACGGCTTGACGGAGCCTATCCCGTGATCGGGCGGATCACCCAGGGCCTGGAAGTGTTAGACCAGCTCCAGCGCTCCGACACCGTGACGTCTACTGCGGAACTCGATGTGGTAGAAAAGGTGTTGGTGACGGAGAAGTAGTTCTGTCGCGCTCCAGGTTCGTGCTCATGCCAATGCAGCGGGGGCGTGTGTGAGGGATTTCCCACGCCCCCGCTGTGTTAGAAATTCTGAGGCGGTATTTTCAGCGGAGGAGATTTCATCATGCAAAACCGTAGATCCGTCCTGTGGATCATCATGACGCTGGTGGCGCTGCTCTTGCTGGCGGTGAGTTTAGGCTGTCTGGGCCTGGCGTTTTTAGCTCCCACGATGCGTACGATAGAGGCTGAACAGCGGAACCTCTCGGCGCTGCTTTTGGCCAGTATGGGCGTGCTCGGGTTGAGTGTGACTGCAGTCCTGTTGTGGAGTTGCCTCGAAGGCTCGGCGGAGCGCCCGGCGCCGCTGTTTTATCCGCGACGAGCCTGGATCACGCTGGCGGCGGGATGGTTGCTCAGCCTTGCTGGCGCCGCCCTGTTGCTATCGGCAGGCACCCTGAATTTCCTGGCTGCGCCGCTGCATGTGGCGCTGGTCATCTTGCCGGCGCTGCTGCTCTATGCGGTGGCGGCGCTGGTCGGCGGACGAGGGGCGGGTGTCACACGCCGGCAGGCGACGTTGCTGTCGCTGAGCGGCGCGTTCTCCACGCTGCCGGCGCTCCTGGCTGAAGGCGTGGGAATCCTGGCCAGCGGCTTGCTGGTGGGAGTCGGCGCTTCTTTGATCCCAGGTGGGGCGCAGGAGTTGGAACGCCTGATGGAGCAGTTGAATCAGTGGTCGCAGCTGCCGCCGCAGACAATCACGCCGGAGTCGCTGACGACGCTGTTCTCCTCCCCCGTCGTGCTGGCGATAGCATTCCTTACGCTGGCGGTGATTACTCCCTTTGTGGAAGAGCTCCTCAAAACGTTAGGGGTGGTCGTGGTGGGATTCCGTCGCCGTCCGCAACCGCTCCAGGCTTTCCTGTGGGGCGCCGCGGCGGGACTCGGCTTTGCCATCATCGAGGGGGTTCTCAACAGCAGCATGAGCCTCACGGATGGGGCGAGTTGGGTCGCCGGCGTCGGCGCGCGTCTGCCGGCGTCCGCGATGCACATTTTCGCCAGCGGCCTGGTCGGGCTGGGCTGGGGCTATTTCTGGGAGGGACATCAGCGCTGGAGGGTCGTGGGGTGCTATCTGATAGCGATGGTGTTCCACGGCTTATGGAACTTCAGCGTCATTGTGGTGGCCGGCATTCAATCGGCGGCGTCTTTACCTGCAGCGTTCACCAATGCGGCGACCATCGGCGGAGCGCTCGTCGTGGGGGCGTTGACGCTCATCGCCGTGGTGGGAATCGTGGGGATTCCCCTCCGGCTCCGCAAGCGGGCAGGGGCGTAGGCCTTCTGCAGTCCCCAGACCTG
>JAAZNO010000639.1 GCA_012798275.1 Chloroflexota bacterium | reverse complement strand
GTGATGGCCTTGTGCCAGCATTTGGGCGCCGGCTTCCCCCCGGCCGGCACGGAGCACCGCGAGCTGGCTGTCGGCATCCACCAGAAAAACGCCCGCGTAGTAGAAGCCGAATTCCTCGCAGATGATGTCCACGGTGGCATGGAGCAGCGCATCGAGGTCGAGGATCGAAGTGATGTTCCGGCTGACCCGCGCCGCAGCTTCCAACAGCCGCGCCCGCCGTCGTGACTTGCTCAGCAGCTCCTGGTTCTGCCGGTTGAGGCGGGTGTTCTCCTCCAACGCCTGCGTGAGCTCGCGGACCTTCTGCTCCAGGCGTTGAACGACCATTCCCTGGTATTCCGCGCGGTAGGAGTCGTCCTGAAGCTCTTCCCGTTCCCCGCCCAGATATGCTTCGACGCGCTCCTGAAATTCATCGGGATCAAGGGGCTTGCTGAGGTAGCCATCACAGCCGGAGGCCAGCGCGCGTTCGCGGACATTCGCGCTGATGTCCGCCGTGAGCGCGATGACGGGGGTGTGCGGCAGCAGCGTCTTGAGGCGGGTGGCGACCTCGTAACCGGTCAGGTAGGGCATGTGCAGATCCACGAACACCAGATCGGGGTGGATTTCCGCCGCCAGGTCAATCCCCTGCAGGCCGTTTTCGGCCTCGAACACGGCATAGCGGTGCGATAGCAGCCGTTTTACCAGCAATCGCACGGTGGGTGTGTCGTCAATGCACAGGATTTTCTTCCTGGGGCCGGTCTCTTCCATCAGCCTGAACCTTTTGCCCGCTTTCCACGGAGCGGTTCATCTTAACGCATTTCTACCCTGAATTATAGCCCTGACTCCAGAGAGAATCAAGGCGCACGCCTGGCGCGGGCGTAAGCGCCTGTGTGGAGGGGTAACGTCGCGTAAGCCTGACGTGGGGGCGCGAGGGGGAGGCTCCACAACGTGACAAATGGGCAGCGAAAAACGGTAATTCGAGGCTTCCTTTTATGTTAATTGGCTTTAGACTACACAGACATAATGCTGGGAAATTCCAACGGTCGCCAGCCAGGGGGCGCCGGACATGTCTCCCCGCGCGCAAGATCGTCATCCATCTGCCGCACTGCAGGGCGCCGGGCCTGCATCTGACCCCTCTTGAGGCGCAACCCAAAAATCCAGCCACAAATCATGGAGGAGCTGAAGATGAGACCGATGCGTGTGTTGCAGTGGGGATTGGGCGCGATGGGCAGCGGGATGGCCCGCCTGATGCTGGAGAAATCCGGCCTGGAGATTGTGGCGGCGGTGGATGCGCGCCCCGATTACGTCGGCCAGGATTTGGGCGAGGTGCTTGGCGTGGGCAAGACGCTCGGCGTCGTTGTGACCGACCGGCCCGAAACGGTGCTGGATAAGGACGCCGTGGACATCGTCGTCATCGCCACGACTTCCTGGGTCAAAGAGCAAATGGCGGATCTCACCCGCATCATCACCGCGGGCATCAACTGCATCTCCATCGCCGAGGAGATGGCGGACGCCTGGGCGCAGAATCCCCAGCTGGCCGACGAGCTCGACGCGCTGGCGCTGGAGCACGGCGTCACGGTCCTCGGCACCGGCGTGAACCCCGGCTTCGTGCTCGACCTGCTGGTCGTGGCGCTCACGGGCGGCAATCACACCGTCGAGCGCATCGAGGCTTCGCGCGTGAACGACCTCAGTCCCTACGGCCCCACGGTGATGCGGACGCAGGGCGTGGGCACGACGCCGGAAGCCTTCCGCGCGGGCGTAGCCGATGGTTCCATCGTGGGTCACGTTGGCTTCCCCGAATCCATTCACATGATCAGCGACGCGCTCGGCCTCGGCGTGGACCGCATCGAGCAGAGCCGCGAGCCGATCATCAGCCATGTCCGCCGTGAGACCCCGCACGTCGTCGTCGAGCCGGGGATGGTCGCCGGCTGCGCGCACATCGGCGTTGGCTATCGCGGCGATAAGGAAGTTATTCGGCTCATCCATCCGCAGCAGATTCACCCGCAGTTGGAGGCCCAGGACACGGGCGATTACATCCACATCTACGGCAAGCCGGAAATCCACATGGCCATCAAGCCGGAGATTGCGGGCGGCATCGCCACGATGGGCATCGCCGTCAACATGATCCCGCACGTCATCGCCGCGACCCCCGGCCTCAAGCGGATGATTGATCTGCCCGTCCCGGCGGCGTTGATGGGCGAGAGCGCGTACACTCGGCGCGTTTGAAATGCAGGACGCAGATTTCGCAGATTAACGCGGATAAGAAAAAATCAGCGCGTATCTGCGTTAACCTGCGTCCTAAAATTTTGTTAATAAAATTTTGTTAATATGGAGGATTTATGACCAAAGTACAGGCCGGAACCTGGGTCGAAATCGAACAAATCGTGTTGACGCCGGAAGAGCGCGCACCGTCGCTGCCGCCGGAGACGCAGGCCGTGCCCTATGTGATGCGCGTCTCCGGCTTTTTGCTGGAAGACGCCGACTTGGGACAGGAGGTGCGCATCCGCACGCTCATCGGGCGCGAGCTGCGCGGTACCCTCCGGGTGATCAATCCCAGCTATACCCACAGCTTCGGCGAGACGGTGCCGGAACTGTTGACCATCGGCATAGGTGATGAGTAAGGGGTAACGGGTGATGAGTAAGGGGTCACCCATCACCCATTACTATTTTCCAGGAGATATTCTATGACAATACACGACACATCCTACGCGGCCGTGATGGCGCGCAAAAACGAGATTATGAAGCAGTCGTTGGGCATTGACTACGACGACTACATCCAGAGCCCCATCGCCTTCGATTACGAGCG
>JAAZNO010000638.1 GCA_012798275.1 Chloroflexota bacterium | reverse complement strand
CTGAGGCTCAACAGACGTTTTCCGGGCCGATACAGATCGCCGAAGAACTGGCGACTTACGCATGGTAGGGCCGCGCCATGGCTCCCTTTGTGGACCTCCTCTCTCTGTGCCTGGGACCTCGCGCTCATGAGTGATTCACGACAGCGGGCTCTCCGCAACATGCTCATCGTGATGGGAGCCTTCGCTCTCAGCCGCGTCCTGGGCCTGGTGCGACAGATGGTCTTCAGCTACTATTTCGGCGCGGGCGGGGAGATGGATGCCTACGTCGCGGCGGCCCGCATCCCTGAATTGCTGTTCCTCGTCGTTGCCGGCGGCGCGCTGGGATCCGCTTTCATCCCCATGTTCACCACCCGCCTCACGCAGGGCGACACTGACGGCGCCTGGCGCCTGTCATCGGCCATCATCAACCTCCTCATCGTCATTATTCTGCCGTTGAGCCTCCTCGCGATAGCGCTGGCCCCCTGGTTGACGCGCGTCCTGATCGCGCCGCAGTTCTCGCCAGAGCTGCAGGCGCAAACGACGTTGCTGCTGCGCATCATGCTGCTCTCGCCGGCGATTTTCGGCGTGAGCGGGATTTTGATGGGCGTGCTCAACGCGCATCAGCACTTCCTGATTCCGGCGCTCGCCCCGAGCCTCTACAACGTCGTGCTTATCCTCGGTGCGGTGTGGGGCGGGCGCACTGGCGCCGGCGCGTTGGGTGCCGCGATGGCGACGGTCGTGGGGGCGCTGGCGCATTTGCTCTCGCAGGTGCTGGGATTGCGCCTGTTCCCCGCGCGCTACAATCTCACCTTTGGGCGCGGCGATGGCGCCGTCCGTCAGGTGCTCGTGCTGATGTTGCCCCGCATGTTGGGTGTGGCTGCGGTGCAATTCAATTTCGTCATCACCAACAGCCTCGCTTCGGGCCTGGGGACGGGCGCAGTCTCGGTCCTCAACTATGCCTGGAATCTGATGACGTTGCCGCAGGGCATCATCGCGCAGGCGATTGGGACAACGGCCTTCCCCACGTTTTCCGAGCAGGCGGCGCGACGGGATTTCGCGGCATTGCGGGCCTCGGTCTCCGAGATGTTGCGGATGACGTCGGCGTTGCTGTTCCCCTCCGCGGTGGGCTTGATCGTGCTGGGACGACCGCTCATCGCGCTCTTGCTGGAGCGGGGAGCCTTCGACGCGGCTTCGACGAACGCGGTCGCGGGGGCGCTGGCCTTCTTTGCGCTGGGGCTGATCGGCAACGGCCTGATCGAGATTGTCGCGCGGGTGTTTTTCGCGCTGCACGATACCTGGACGCCGACGCTGGCGGCGATCGTTGCGGTGGCGGTGAATCTGATGTTGGGGCTGCTCCTGCCCGGCGTCTTTGCGCGGCTGGGACTGTTGCCCTACGCGGGCCTGGCCCTGGCCAACAGCGTCGCGGCGTTGGTGCAGTTGGGCGTGCTGTTGCGCCCGGTCAGCGCGCGCCTTGGCGGGATAGGAGGCCGGCAGATTTTGCGGCAGGCGTGGCGGTCCCTGGCGGCAAGTCTGGGGATGGGCGCGGTGCTGGCGGGCTGGTTGCAGCTGGCCCCCTCGCAACCGCTCGTGGCGGGCGGGGTGGGGGTGTTGCTGGGCATCGGCGTGTACTATGGCCTGGGGCGAGCCTTCGGCGTGACGGAGCTGCAGGAGACGTTGCAGCTGTTACGGCATCGCAAGTGACGTGAGATTTCTGGGTGAGGGTTGAAGATGTTGATCTCATTGACCACCGATTTTGGCGAACAGGACGGCTATGTGGGCGTGATGAAGGGCGTGATGGCGGGTATCGCGCCGGGAGCGACCTTCGTGGACCTCACGCATGTCCTTCCGCCGCAGGACATTCGCAGCGCGGCCTACGTCTTGTGGACGGCGTTGCCCTATTTCCCGCCGGAGAGTGTCCATCTGGTAGTGGTGGATCCTGGTGTCGGCACTTCCCGCCGCCCCATCGCCGCGCGGACCGCTTGCGGGACGCTGGTCGGCCCGGATAACGGCGTCTTCTCCTATCTGTGGACGATCGCGCCGCCGACCGCCATCGTCGAGCTGGCCAATCCGCGCTACCGGCGTACGGACGTCTGCGCCACCTTTCATGGGCGCGACATCTTCTCGCCGGCTGCGGCCTATCTGGCGCGGGGCGTGCCGCTGGAGGAATTCGGCCCGCCGGTGACCGATCCCGTGACACTCTCGCTGCCCGCCCTGGAAGTGGAAGGCGACGTCCTGCGCGGCGAGGTGCTCTACGTGGATCATTTTGGCAATGTCATCACCAGCATTGGACGGTTGCTGTGGGAGGGTGAGCAGCTGCACCTGCGGCCAGCGTTCGGCAGCGCCCCGGCGGTGACGTTGTCCGCCGCCCGCTGTGCAGTCTTTGCGGCGGGACGGGCACTGGGGGCGATCCGGCGCACCTACGGCGAAGTCGCGCCGGGCGAGGCGCTGGCGCTCGTGGGCAGCGAGGGCTTGCTGGAGCTGGCGGTCTCCCACGGGCACGGCGGGAAAGCGCTGGGGCTGGAGATCGGCGCGCCGGTGCTGGTGCAAATGTACCAACGTGTGAACGGGTGAACGTAGAAAGGGGAGTAGAGATGCCCGAATACTTTACCATTGAAGGTGGAAGGCCGTTACGGGGAGAAATCGCCCCTAGCGGTAACAAAAACGCGGCGTTGCCGGCTCTGGCAGCGACGCTCTTGACCGATGAGCCGGTCATCTTGCACAACCTGCCCGCCATCCGCGATGTACAGACGATGGGCGCCTTGCTGCAGACGCTGGGCGTGGAGGTGCAGCAGCGCGATCCCCACAGCTGGGAATTGAATGCGAGGGGCGTGTCCGCGCCGCGCGCCCCCCAAGAAGTCGAGCAATTCGTGCAGGCCATTCGTGGCTCGATCCTCATCACCGGGCCGTTGCTCGCGCGCCTGGGGGAGGCCGCGATCCCCGCGCCGGGCGGCGACGTCATCGGCCGGCGGCGGGTGGACACGCACTTCCTGGCGTTCGAGGCGTTAGGAGCGCACGTCACCGAGGGGCAGTACTATGGCGTCAAAGCCGAACGGCTCCATGGCGCGGATATTCTGCTCGACGAGGCCAGCGTGACCGGCACGGAAAACGCCGTGATGGCGGCCGTCCTGGCGCAGGGCACGACGATCATCCGCAACGCGGCGTCCGAGCCGCACGTGCAGGACTTGTGTCAGCTGCTCAACGCCATGGGCGCGCAGATCGGGGGCATCGGCACCAACGCGCTGGTGATTCAGGGCGTGGAGAAGCTCCACGGCGCCGAATTCACCGTCAGCGCCGACCACGTCGAGGTGGGAAGCTACATCGCGCTCGCGGCGGCGACCTGCGGCGAATTGCTCATCCGCAACGCCGGGGCGCAGCATCTGCGCATGATCAAGATGGTCTTTGAACGCCTGGGCGTCACTTTTGAGATTCGCGGCGCGGACGTTTTCGTGCCTGCGGAGCAATCGCGGGTGATCGCTCCCGACATGGGCAACGCGATCCCGACGATCAAGGATGCGCCGTGGCCTGCTTTCCCGGCCGACTTGATGAGCATGACGCTGGTGCTCGCCACGCAATGCGACGGCGTGGTCCTCTTCCACGATCACATGTTTGAGAGCCGGCTCTTCTTTGTGGATAAGCTGATCCCCATGGGCGCGCGCATCGTCCTCTGTGACCCACACCGCGCTTTGAGCTACGGCCCCTCGCCCCTCCACGGCGATGAGATGGAGAGTCCCGACATCCGCGCGGGTATGGCGCTGCTCGTCGCGGCGCTGGCGGCGGAAGGGCAGAGCATCATCCGCAATATCCGCCAGATTGACCGGGGGTATGAGCGCATTGAGGCCAAACTGGGTCCTCTCGGCGCGCGTATCCGGCGCTGCTCTGCCGACGAGTCACGGAGCGGCGGATGAAACCGCTGCGACTGGTCCTGGCGACCCACAATCACGGGAAGCGCCGTGAGTGGCAGGCGCTGCTGGAGGAGTTGCCGGTCACCCTCGTCCTGCCCGATGAGCTGGGCCTGAGCGAGCCGGTGGAGGAAACGGGGCGCACCTATCTTGAAAATGCG
>JAAZNO010000103.1 GCA_012798275.1 Chloroflexota bacterium | reverse complement strand
GAGGCTGCGGTCAATGGCGAGCGCCTGGCAGAGCCGTCCCGGCCCTCTGGCAAGATCGCGCCGGGCGATGGACGCGCCGCGCCGTTGCTGTTGGATTTCGATCCCCTCGACCGGCTCCAGGGCCCGGATAAGGACGGCGGCAGGGAAATTCTCTGCTTCGGTCACCAGGTTCAGGCAGGCGTACATGCCATAGATGAGGTAGACATAGGCGCATCCTGGCGGCCCGAACATGGCGGCGTTGCGCTTCGTTTTGCCAAAGCGCGCATGGGAAGCCAGATCGTCCATGCCGATGTAGGCTTCGACTTCGACGATGCGCCCTGCAAGGCGATGGCCCTCCCAATGCCGCACCAGGCGCTGTCCCAACAGCTCTCGCGCGACGAGCAGGGTGGGACGGGCAAAGAAGTCACGCGGCAGTGCTTGTGGCAAGGTGTTCTTGTTCCTCTCGTTGGGCGGTTTTCTACGGCAGCCTCATTCTGGGCGATGAGTTTGAAAACTTTCAGGTAAATTCTAACGTAAAGCCGCAAAAGTGCAATTTCGGCCCATGTCAGACAGAAGGTTTGCGGTGGCGGGCCTGTCGCAGGCCTTTTTTTCAGAGGCCGCCGCCTCATTGACAAGGCGCGGGAATCTCACTAGAATGGGGTTTATGAAGGCAATGTCACAGAGAGGGGGTATCAAAGCCATGCAAAGGCCTATGGAGGATCTCTTTTTTGAGCCCGAATCCGAGACTGAGGAAGACATCACCCGTCACCCCAGGACGATTTCCGAGGTGTTGTGGCCCTGGCAGCGTTTTCTGCTGGCGACGTTGCTGTTCCTGGACGTGGCCGTCGTAGGGTTCTTGTTCCTGGTGATCCTGGGCCGATTTCAGTTTCGCTGAGGGGCCGGGATCAGCTCAACAGCGTTTTCACTACCCGTCGCAATTCCGCCACCAGAGGCGATTCCGGCTGGCTGAGCACGGAAGGTGAGCCGCGGCGCAGGAGCAGGGCCTGGGTCTCGTCGTAGGGCAGGCGCGTGCAGATGGGCGCCGGCAAGGCGCGTTGCAGCGCCTCCAACGGCGGATGGGCCCCGGGCCGAAGTGTGTTGAGCACGATCAACATGCGTTCGCGGACATTTTCCAGCAATTGCAGCGTGCGGATAGCGGTCTGGATGCTGGGCGGTTCGTCGCTGCTGACCATGACCAGGCGATGCGCGCGCTCGAGGGTGAGCTGCGCGGCCGCGTCCAGCGTGGGCGGCATGTCCGCGACGATGAAGCGAGAGTTACGCCCCAGCAATTGGTACAGGGCGTCGAGTGATGCGGCATCCAGCCCTTCTCGTCGTAGCGGCAGCGGCGGCGAGGCCAGCAGTTTCAGCCCCGAATCGTGACGTTGCATCAAACTTTCGATGGTAAGCCCCGGATTTTCGAGCAGGAAGCCCCAATGTCGTACCGGTTTCAGCCCCAGAAACAGCGCGTCATGCCCCGAATTGGGGGAGAGATCCATGAGCAGGGTCTGCCCGACCTGCTGGAGCAAGAGCGCGAGGTTGACCGCCACGGTCGTTTTGCCCACGCCGCCGGCCAATCCCATCACCCCCACGATGAGCGCCCCGCCTTTGGAGGGCGTCTTTCCGAGCAGCTCGTTGATCTTTTCCAGCAGGACGTTAGTCTCCACGGGTTTGGTCAGGAACGTGTCGGCGCCGGCCTCTGCGGCAACGCGGCGATCTATGGGCTGTCCACGTGCGGTCAGGACGATGATGCGGATATGGGCGGTGGTAGGATTGCCGCGCAAACGCCGGATCACATCATAGCCGGTCATGTCCGGCATCATCACATCCACAATCGCCAGATCTGGCCGCTCCGAAAGTGCCAGAGCCAGGCCCGTCTGCCCATCGGCGCTGAGCAAGACTTCGTGCTTGCCCCGTTCCTGCAGGATGATCTTCAGCAAGTCCAACATCTCGGCGCTGTCGTCAATCACCAAAATGCGTGCCATGGCGGTCTCCTTGCTGTGAAAATGGACGCGAAAGAGGGCTGTTAAAGGGACTGCAAGCCCAGGAAGCTGATCTGTGATTTGTTGACTAATGCTGCGGCGCCCTGAAAGCTCAAATCGGGCTCGAAGGTGACGTGTGCGGTCACATCTACCACGGTCAGGAAGCGCTCGGTAGTGGAAGAGAGCAGCACACGCGGGTCGAGTCGCCCTGGCAGGCGCAGAAAGCCCTGCAGGTCGAAGAAGGGCAGGGTGAGGAAAATGGGCACCAGCTGCAGGCCGAGGTAGCTGCCGTATTTCTGATCGCGCCTCAGTGTGTCGTTCAAATCCATGGAAAGCACAAACGTCAGGGCGTCCTTGACGATGATGGCTACTGGATAGCTGCCGGTGATCTCGCCTGCCTGTCTGATGGAGGAAACGTAAGCGTTCTCGATCGTCAGATAGGAGGTCGTGCTATCGTAGATGGCGTCACCCAATGAACGCTGGCGGGCGTCGTAGGCGCCGGAAACACGATACCCATCCGCGAAGAAGTCGGCGACGATGGTGGTGGTGTGCTGTTTGCGCTCCATAGAGCCCTCCTCGGAAAATGGCCCCGAATGAACACGAATTTCACGAATAAGATTAGAAATTCCTGGCCCCCGGGGCGGCTACGTCCCCAAACAGGGCGCTTCAGCGCGGTGGGCTCGTGTCGAACCGGTGAGCCGTCGCCGTCGCTGCTCACGGGTTATGGCTCGCAGGGTAACTGTTCAGCCACTGACTAAAAAACGCCAGATTTCCTGGCGACCCTCGAAGATTGAGTATCAACTTTTGCCCCTATCCCCTGGCCCCTTCCCCCAGCGTGCGCGGGAGGAAGGGGAACTTTTTTTTGTGGGGCTTTGCAGGCGGGCCGTAGCCTGCCTTCAAAGCCCCTATTTTTTTTCTCCCCCTCCCCAACGGCGTATGCG
>JAAZNO010000637.1 GCA_012798275.1 Chloroflexota bacterium | reverse complement strand
CCATAATACTTGATCCACCGATCCAGCGGCCCCCACAGCTCGCCGATGCCGCAGCGATCCGGGAACTCGTCCAGGGTCGCCCGAATCTCACGGATGACGGCATGAACTTCGTCCTGATCCATGTTGTAGACCGGCAGCAGCCGTCTGAAGAGATCGTTTGCCGGCAAATCGGCGGGCGCGTGCGGATTGATCGGGTTGTCCCGCAACTCGGCGTCCTTGATGATGAGGCCGATCACATCCATGCGGAAGCCGTCCACCCCGCGCCGCATCCAGAAGCGCAGCGTCTCCAGCATCGCCGCCTTGACCTCGGGATTGCGCCAGTTGAGCTCCGGCTGTTCCTTGACAAACTGATGCAGGTAATATTGCCCCGTCTGCGGATCGAACGTCCACGCCGGGCCGCCAAAGAAGCTGCCCCAGTTGTTGGGCAGGCTGCCATCAGGCCTGGGATCGCGCCAGATATACCAGTCGCGCTTGGGATTATCGCGGCTGCTGCGGCTCTCGATGAACCACGGGTGCTGATCCGAGGTGTGATTGGGCACCCAGTCAATGATGAGCTTCATCCCGCGGGCGTGCGTCTCAGCCACGAGCCGGTCGAAAATCTCCAGGTCGCCAAAGAGCGGATCTACGTTGCAATAATCCGCCACATCATAGCCAAAATCCGCCATGGGCGAGGGATAGAAGGGGCTGAGCCAAATCGCGTCCACGCCCAACCGCTCCAGATAGGGGAGTTTTTCGATGATGCCTTGCAGGTCGCCGACGCCGTCGCCGTTGGTGTCCTTGAAACTGCGGGGGTAGATCTGGTAAATAGCGCCCCGTTGCCACCATTTAAGATTTGTCCCAGAAGTCATGCCGCGTCCTCCTCTAGCAAGTTAGCCCTACGCTCTTATCTTACCTCATCTGACGTAATCTGCCAGCTGCCGAAAACACGATTCCACACGGCCCCACAGCAAACAAGGACGAGAGCGCATCTCGTCCTTGTTGTTATTGCCGGGCGGGGTCACAGCCGCTGATATTCTTCGTGAACACGCTCGAACATGGGCCGACCTTCGGCCTGCGCCTGCATGTAATCTGCCGTGAACTTGTCACACCAGTAGTGAGCGCGGCCTATGATTTCGGCTTCGTCCAGGAACGTGAATTTGCCGTCGCGACGCAAGAAATGCCCGTCTACCAGGGCGTCAGTCACCTCGGTGCCGGGGCCATTGACCGAAAGGAAGAGCATCAACGTCCCCACGTTGAGGGGGAAGAGGCTGGTGTTGTGGGTCAAGTCAATCGTCACCACATCAGCGCGTTTGCCGACCTCCAGCGTGCCGATTTGATCCTCCCAGCGCAGCGCCCGCGCGCTGCCCAACGTCGCCAGTTCAAAGGGTGTCCACGGCAGCAGGCCCCGCATGGGGCGCGGCATAATGGCGTGTTGCTGCGAAACCGAGAGCATCACGTTGAACAGATTGTGCGTGGGGAAATCCGTCCCCAGGCCCACCTTGACGCCCTTGTGCAGCATGTAAGGCAGATAAGCGCAATTGCCCAAAATGGAATTGGTCGGCGGGCAGTGGGCGATGGCCACCCCGTACTCGGCCATCATATCAATTTCCGCCTCGTTCAACGCCGCTCCATGATAGAAGAGCGTGCGCGGCGTCAACAGCCCCATATTCCGCAGGTGTTGGATTTGCCCCCCTTCATCAGCCCAGGTCGCATCGGCGCGCGTCTTCTCGTCAGGCGCTTCGGCCACGTGCGTGCAGAACTGCACATCGTATTTCTCTGCCAGCGCCATGCCCCGCGCGAGCATGGATTGTGTGCTGTTGTACGTGGCGCTAGGATGGACGCCAATCCGAATGCGGCCGTCAGCGGTGTTGTGGTACTTCTGAATCGCTTCTTCGGTCAGCGCCAGGTAATCGTCCTCAGAGAGATAAGGCACCGCCTGCCCATGGCGAGCATCGGCGAGTTTGACGCTGGTGATCATCTGGACGTGGATGGCAGTGCGGACCCCGGATTCCAACGAGGCGCGGTAAACAGCATCGGGGAAGGTAAAAGCGTTAGCCACAGTCGTGGTGCCGTGCTTGAGCACGTTGAGGATCCCCAACAATGTGAGATCGTACACGCTTTCCTCAGTAAACCAGTTGTAGGCGGGCCAGAGCACGCGAATGGCCGTATCCACGATGCCAGTCAAGGGCGTTTGAAGCCACCCAAAAATGTGGAACATGTGCGCCTCGCCGACATGGTTGTGTGCATCCACCAACCCCGGCATCACGATCTTGTTCCGCGCATCCACGATGTCCACATCAGGCTGCTGCCCATACTGCGCTTCAAGTTCTTTGGACGGCCCAATCGCTTTGACGATAGGTCCCTCAATGTACAAAGCGCCATCCTCCAGAATGCCGCCGAAGGGCGTGGGTTGGGTGATCAGAAAACGGCAATTGCGGAATAATACTTTACTGGTCATGGACTCTCTCCTCATGCTCAACACGTGTGATAGGGTACCGGAAACAAGTCAAAAACTAGCCAGAAACAACGAAAATAGTATAACCCAACATCCAGGCTTTGTCAACAGCACTTTCTTTGCTGCCGACGTTCCGTTCTGTCGATCGCCGCTCCGACAAAAAAACAGCCGGCAACGCTTCCGTGTTGCCGGCTGTTACGACTACGAATCAGAACTCAATTTCCGGAGGCTCTGGCTCTTGCTCTTCCCCAGCAGGAGGTTCTTCGATCACGACGTTGATTTCTCTGGCAGGCGAGGATGGAGACATCGCCTCGGGGGGCTCCTCCACGGCCGCAGGTTGCTCCGGCGCCGGGACGAGGGCGTGCTCCAGCACTTCCAGGATGTCTTCCACCGGGATCAGCTCCAGATCCTTGAGCACCTCTTCCGGTACGTCATCGAGATCCATCTCGTTGAGTTTGGGGAAAATGACCTTCTTGAGGCCAGCGCGATGCGCCGCCAGGATCTTGAGCTTCAGCCCGCCGATGGGCAAAACCTGTCCCTGGAGGGTCACCTCGCCGGTCATCGCCACCTGCGGGTCCACCGCGCGGCGCGACAGCAACGACACCAGCGACGTGACCATGGTCACACCGGCGGAAGGGCCATCCTTCGGCACCGCACCGGTCGGCACGTGCAGGTGAATCTTGCCGCGGACGGCCTCAGGCGAAAGCCCCAATTCCCTGGTGTGAGCCTCGACGTAGCTTAAGGCAATCCGTGCCGATTCGCGCATCACCTCGCCGAGCTTGCCGGTGAGAATCAACGTGCCGTCGCTGCCGGGCATCGAAGCCGATTCGACGAAGATCACCTCGCCGCCGGTCGGCGTCCACGCCAGGCCCGTCGCCACACCCGGACGCTCCGTGCGCAGCGCCGCCTCGAAACGATAACGCGGCTTGCCTAAATACTCACGCACCTGCTCAGGTCCTACTACCACCGTACCGGTCATGGCGCCCTCCGCCACCTGCGTGGCAATCTTGCGGCAGGCCTTGCCGATCTCGCGCTCCAACTCACGGACGCCCGCCTCGCGGGTATAATCGCGGATGATCAGGCGCAGGCTCTCCTCACTGAAGGTGACCTCCTCTGGCAGCAGACCGTTGACCCGCACCTGGCGCGGCACGAGATACTCCTGCGCGATGTGCACCTTGTCATACTCGGTGTAGCCGTCGAGATAGATCATCTCCATGCGGTCCAGCAACGGCGCCGGGATGGTCGAGGCCGTGTTGGCGGTGCAGATGAAGAGCACCTGACTCAAATCGAAATCCACATCCAGATAGTGATCACGGAAGGCATGGTTCTGCTGGGGATCCAACACCTCCAGCAGCGCCGATGAAGGGTCGCCGCGCCAATCCGCGCCGATCTTGTCCACCTCATCCAACATGAACACCGGGTTTTTCACCTCAGCGCGCTTGATCGCCTGCATAATCCGTCCCGGCATCGCGCCGATGTAAGTGCGCCGATGTCCGCGGATTTCCGCCTCATCGTGCATCCCGCCCAGGCTCATGCGCGTGAACTTGCGGTTCAACGCGCGCGCTACCGACTGCCCCAACGAGGTCTTGCCGACGCCCGGCGGGCCGACGAGCACCAAAATCGCGCCCAGGGCATTCTCCTCCCGCCCCTGCAAATCGCGCGTCGGGGCCTTGCCTTTGCCCTGCTGCGCCTCAGCGCCGCCTTCAACTTTGGCTTCTGGAGCAGCTGCTTCACGTTCCGCGCGCAGCTTGCGCACGGCCAGGAACTCCAGGATGCGCTCCTTCACATCCTGCAGGTCGTAGTGATCCTCGTCGAGGACGCGACGCGCATGGGCAATGTCGAGCTGGTCCTCCGTCGCCGCCTGCCAGGGCAGGGCAATCAGCCAGTCGAGGTAAGTCTTGATGACCCAGTACTCTGCGGCCTGAGGCGGCATCTTCTCCAAACGGTCCAGCTCTCGCAGCGCTTCCTCTTTGGCCTCGTCGGTCATGCCACAGCTCTCGATTTTCTGGCGGTACTCCTCGGCCTCACGGCGGCCCTCATCCCCTTCTCCCAATTCCTGGCGGATCGCCTCCATCTGCTGGCGGAGGAAGTATTCGCGCTGCGATTTCTCGATCTCCTCCTTGGCTTTTTCCTGAATTTGCTGACCCACCTGCCGCACTTCCAGCTCCCGCGCCAGAACCCGGCTGAGATACTGCATCTTGTCGGTCAGAGCGTCCATCTCCAGGATCTTCTGCGCATCCTCGACGCCCACCCGCAGGTTGGAGGCCAGCAAGTAGACCAACAACCGCGCGTCCTCCAGCTGTTGGATGAAGCGAATGGCCTCCTCCGGGAACTGCGGAATCAAGGCGGCCAGCTCAGTCGCTACCTCAATCAAAGAACGGCGCAACGCCTCCTCGACGACAGTGTCGGCGACGAGATCCGGCGTGAGCTGAATGCGCGCCTTCAGATAAGGCGTGTCCTGCGTCCACTGCTGGACCCGAAAACGTTCCAGGCCCTGGATGAACACCGTCAACGTCCCATCCTGGCCGCGCATCACCCGATGGATCATCGCCACCGTGCCGACCTGGAAAACCTCGTCCGCCCCCGGAATCTCCACCGACGGGTCCTTCATCGTCACGAGGCCCACCAGACGATTGCCCCGCTCCACATCCTCGATCAGAGCGATCGAGCGCGGAATACCCACCGCCAACGGCATCACAATAAAAGGAAAGGCCACGGTATTGCGCAACGGCAGAATCGGCAATTCTGCCGGAATCTCATGCAACAACGCCTCGAAATTTTGATCTTGCATATTGAACCAGGGTATCATAATTTCCCCTCCTTGTGCACTTGCTCCACCCAGCAATAAAACGCCAGGGGGATACTGTGCGAGATTATAACACCATCGCATTAGAAATACATAAGTTTTGACCACCAATTTTCGTCGCAGCTTGCTCCCTGAGCCCCTGGATTTACAATCCCACCACAGGAGGTCGCTACCCATGATGCTGATTGACACCCACGTCCATCTTCAGAACGCTGCCTATGCCGACGATCTGCACGCCGTGCTGGAGCGAGCCGCGTCGGCAGGTGTACGCGCCGCGGTGTT
The DNA here is from genome assembly GCA_012798275.1 of Chloroflexota bacterium. Classification (GTDB taxonomy): domain Bacteria; phylum Chloroflexota; class Anaerolineae; order B4-G1; family SLSP01; genus JAAZNO01. The sequence goes on along the minus strand of JAAZNO010000637.1, from coordinate 495 downwards.
GCCGGGGGGCACCCTCGCCGAAGCGCGCGCCGCCGTGGCCCTGGCGGAACGTTTCGCCGCTGAGCCCTGCGCCCTGTATGCCGCCGTGGGGATCCATCCCACCGATGCAGACACGCTCACCGGGGACGCCCTCACAGAACTGCGGGACCTGGCTCGCCATCCCCGCGTCGTGGCCATCGGCGAAATCGGCCTGGATTATTACTGGCCCGGACAGCCCAACCGCTTCTGGCCCTGCGCGGAACCGCCGCAACAGCGGAAAGCCCTGGCGCAGCAGCTTGAACTTGCCGCTGACCTGCGGCTTCCCCTCATCATCCACGATCGGGACGCCCACGAAGACACGTTGGCCATGTTGGCGGAATGGGTTCAAGGGGATCCTGACCGGACGGGGACGCTGCACGCTTACGCCGCCGGCCCTTCCCGGCTGGCGGAAGCCCTGGCGTTGGGATTCTACATTGGAATGGATGGCCCCGTCACCTACCGCAAAGCGACGGGATT
>JAAZNO010000102.1 GCA_012798275.1 Chloroflexota bacterium | reverse complement strand
TTTGGGCCGGTGGCCCGCGAGCTGCGCGAGAAGGGTTTCATGAAGATCGTCTCGCTGGCTCCCGAAGTGCTGTGACCGGTGATGAGGTGGAAGGATGAATCGCATAAAGAAAGATGATACTGTAGAAGTCATTGCCGGTGAGGATCGTGGCCGGCGCGGCACGGTCTTGCGCGTTTTGCCCAAAGAGCAACGGGTGGTGGTTTCCAAGGTGAACATGATCACCAAGCACCAGCGCGCAGTACGCGCCGGGCGGTCGCAGGTGCAGGCGGGGCGGATTCAGTACGAAGCCCCCATTCACCTGTCGAATGTGATGCTGGTGTGCCCGCACTGCAAGGCCGCCACCCGGGTGGGGTTTGAAGTCACCGAAGACGGGAGCAAGGTGCGCGTGTGTCACAAGTGCCAGGCGGTCATTGACTGAGGAGTATGACGTATGCCAGATCTGAAGAAACATTATGAGGATGAAGTCGTACCGGCGCTCATGCAGGAGTTCGCGTACTCCAACGTGATGCAGGTGCCGCGCGTGCGCAAGGTCGTCTTGAATGTGGGGATGGGGGAAGCCCTGGATAATCCCAAGGCGCTCGAAAATGCCGTGCGGGACATCACGACCATTACGGGACAGCATCCGGTGATCACCAAGGCGCGCAAGTCCGTGGCGGCGTTCAAGCTGCGCGAGGGGCGGGCCATTGGGGTGAAAGTGACGCTGCGCGGGGAGCGGATGTGGAACTTTCTGGACCGGCTGTTGAATGTGGCTTTGCCACGTACCCGCGACTTCCGGGGGGTCCCGGACAAGTTTGATGGACACGGTAACTATACGTTGGGGTTGCGGGAGCAGATCATCTTCCCGGAGATCGGCTATGACACGATTGATCGGGTTCGGGGTTTCGAGATCTGCATCAACACCACGGCGGAGACGGATGAAGAAGCCCGTCGGCTGCTGGAACTGTTGGGTATGCCCTTTCGCCATGCCTGAGATGAAGAGGTAAATATGGCTAAAAAATCAATGCCTGTTCGCGAAACTCGCCGGAAATATAAAGTGCGGGTGCGCAATCGCTGTAGCCGTTGTGGCCGCCCGCGAGGATACTATCGCCGCTTTGGCTTGTGCCGGATCTGCTTGCGGGAACTGGCGCTGGAGGGCAAGATCCCCGGCATCGTGAAGTCCAGTTGGTGAGGGAGTTGGAAGAATGACAGACCCGATTGCTGATATGCTAACTCGCGTTCGTAATGCCTTGATGGTACGGCATGAGACCGTGGCGATGCCTTCCTCGCGGATGAAAGTCGCTCTGGCCAAGATCTTGAAAGAAGAAGGGTACATCGAGGATTACAAAGTCACTCGTGAGCAGCCACAACCGACGTTGATCCTGCGGCTGAAGTACACGGGTGAGGATGTCAAGCACCAACGTCCGGTGATCACTGGTTTGAAACGGGTGAGCAAGCCTGGACGGCGCATCTATACGCCGGTCACGGACATCCCCTGGGTGCGCAGCGGGATGGGAATTGCTATCCTGTCGACGCCCAAGGGCGTGATGACCGGGCAGCAAGCTCGCCGGCTCAACGTGGGCGGCGAGATCATCTGCTACGTCTGGTAGCCCGGAGGGAGGTGTAGCGTGTCTCGAATTGGAAAAATGCCCATTCCGGTCCCCGCCGGAGTGCAGGTAACCCTTGATGGAACGACGGTGACTGTGAAAGGTCCCCGTGGGGAGTTGTCGCGCACTTTCCACCCTGGAATCACGATCACGCAGGAGGCGAAAGTGTTGCGAGTGGCGCGCCCCAATGATACCCCGCAATTTCGGGCCTTGCATGGGCTGACCCGTGCCTTGCTCAACAACATGATTGTGGGGGTGACGGAGGGGTATCGGGTCACTCTGGAGATCCATGGGACTGGTTATCGGGCGGAGCTGCAGGGCGCCAACCTGGTGTTGTATCTGGGCTTCTCGCATCCCGTGGTGCTGACGCCTCCGCCGTTTGTCAAGTTTGAGGTCAACCCGCGCGCCAATACCGTCACGGTAGAAGGCATTGACAAGGAAGTTGTCGGTCGGTTGGCGTCGGAGATTCGCGCTTTGCGCCCGGTAGATCCTTACCTGGGCAAGGGCGTGCGTTATTTGAACGAAGTAGTGCGCCACAAGGCCGGCAAGTCTGGCAAGGCCTAACGCCGCTACCGCGTGGAACTGAGGGTGAAACAAGAAAGATGAAACCGGAAATTGATCGCCGTAAAGCCCGTGAACGACGTCGTGCGCACGTCCGCCGGAAGGTGGCCGGGACGCCGGAACGTCCACGCTTGAACGTGTTTCGTAGTTTGACGCACATGTACGCGCAGATCATTGATGACACCCAGGGGCACACCCTCGTGGCGGCTTCGACGGTGGATAAGGAGCTGCGCGAGCTCGTCGCGGACAAAAGCAAGGTGGAACAGGCCCAATTGGTGGGCCGGCTGGTGGCAGAGCGCGCTTTGCAGAAGGGCGTCAAGCAGGTGGTGTTTGACCGCGCTGGCTACAAGTATCATGGCCGGGTCAAAGCTCTGGCCGAGGCCGCGCGTGAGGCCGGCCTGGAGTTTTAATCCCGAGAGACGCCTGGAAGGCTTGCAGGAGGAACCATGGAAGAACGACGAGAGCGTCGTAGTAAGCAAGAAGTGACGGAAGCGGAATTCGACGAGCGCATCGTGGATATTGCGCGGGTAGCCAAAGTCGTCAAGGGCGGTCGCGCTTTCCACTTCCGTGCGGTGGCGATTGTTGGTGACAACAAGGGTCAGGTAGGTATCGGCATCGGGAAGGCCCCGCGCGTCCCCGAGGCGATTGGCAAGGCCACGGAACGGGCGCATCGGGACATGGCCCCCATCGCGATGGAGGGCACGACGGTTCCCCATGAGGTGGTGGGACATTGCGGCGGCGCGCAGGTGTTGTTGCGCCCCGCCAGCCCCGGCACCGGGGTGATCGCCGGGGGCATGGTGCGCGCGGTGCTCGAAGCGGCCGGCATCCGCGATGTGTTGACCAAGTCGCAAGGCAGCTCTGCCCCGATTAACGTCGTGCAGGCTACCATGGATGCGCTGCGGCAGCTGCGCCGGGTCGAGGATGTGGCGCGCGAGCGGGGAGTGCCGGAGGCGCAGGTGATGCCGTTCTGGCGCAGGAGGAAAGCATAATGGCTAAGATGCTGCAGATCACGTTGCTGCGCAGTCCCATTGGCTATAACGAGCGCCAGAAGCGCACGGTGCGCGCTCTGGGACTGCGGCGGATCCGCCAGACGGTGGTGCGGCCCGATAACCCTGCGGTGCGGGGGATGGTTGCCGCGATCCCGCATCTGGTGCGGGCAGAAGAAATCGAAGTTGTCGAAGTGCCGGCTGCCGAACAGGCGTAGCGGGCACAGGAGGTCACGTATGAAATTACATGAGCTACAACCTGCGGCGGGGGCGACCAAACGCAAGCGCCGGGTGGGACGTGG
>JAAZNO010000636.1 GCA_012798275.1 Chloroflexota bacterium | reverse complement strand
GCGCGCCCCCGGCAAGGCGAGGGGCTGCGTCTCCTTGCGGTGCTGCAACAGCCACAGCGCGTCGGGCGGGAGCAGGGGAGCCAGGTGCTCTGCAAGCCGTTGACTGTAGGTCGCGATGCCGCCTGGAGCGTAAGCGTGCAGGCGCAGGTCAATTCCGAGACGCATGATCACTCCTGCGGCGCCAGCCGTTGTTCCACGACGCGAGCAATGCGGCGGTCTGTCACGGCCATCGGCAGCGTGGACAGCTCATCGAGCGCCGCCCACCGGAAGTCGGCGCATTCCAGGCATTGCGGCTCGCCGGCGCTCAGCCGACATTCAAAAGCGTAGAGCGTGATGCGGAAATGGGTGTAGGCATGGCGGACGACGGTCATCTGCTCACCCACTTCGAGGGTGACGCCCATTTCCTCCTGCAGCTCGCGACCGAGCGCGGCCTCCAGCGTCTCGCCGTCCTCCCGCTTGCCGCCGGGAAACTCCCACAATCCGCCAAGCATGTCCTGGGGGCGGCGTTGGGCGACGAGCACCCGGTGATCCTCCCGCACCGTCACGGCCGCGACGACGTCGTAGTGCGGCAGCGTCTTGCGCGGCTTTTTGAGGGGGAAAGCTTCCGGCTGGCCCAGCGCGCGGGCGCGGCACAGGTCGCACCAGGGACATTCGGCGCACTGAGGGCGCTGCGGGCGACAGACGAGCGCCCCGAGCTCCATGAGCGCCTCGTTGAACGCGCCGGCTTTTTCGGGGGGCAGCCAGGCGCGCACGGCGGCTTCCAGGAGCGCCGGCCGGGGGTCGGCCAGCGCCAGCACGCGCGCCAGGACGCGCCGCACGTTGCCGTCCACGGCGGGGACGGGCAACTCGAATGCCAGGCTGGCGATGGCGCCCGCGGTGTAGGGGCCGATGCCGGGGAGAGCGCGAAGTGCGTCCAGGTCGGCCGGCAGCTGCCCTTGATGGCGTTCCTGCACCGTTTGCGCCGCGCGATGAAGAGCGCGCGCCCGGCTGTAGTAGCCCAGCCCTTCCCACACTTTGAGCACGGCTTCCAGCGGGGCCGCCGCCAGCGCTTCGAGAGTGGGGAAGCGTTCCATGAAGCGCTCGAAGTATCCTTGCACTGTCTCCACCTGCGTCTGTTGCAGCATGATCTCCGAAATCCATACGCGGTAAGGGGTGCGGGCCTCGCGCCAGGGGAGGAGGCGCGCGTGCGCGGCAAACCAGGTCAGCAAAGCAGCCTGCGCGTCCTCGCGGTGAGCTGCCAGATAGTCGAGGTCGGTTGCGGATAGCTCCATGCGCCGCAGCTTAACACAGGCCAAAAGGAAGTCAACATCTGAATACCAAACACGGGCCAGATTTGACGTCTGACCCGTGTGAGGCGGCTGATCTTACTGTCCAAGCGTCAGGGTGGGGATGGGCGGGGTCATGTGCACCCACACCCAGGTGCCGGGATTGGCGTCGCTGCTGAGCGTCAGGCGGGCATCGGGGGGCGTCACGGGCGAGGTAAACTCGAAGAGCCAGCGCGCATCCAGCGGGGCCAGATTCACGCATCCATGGCTGCGCGTGAAGCTGAAGGCGTCGTGCCAGTAGGCCGCGTGCAGCGCATAGGCGCCGGAAAAGTATTGCGTCCATTCCACATCTTCGAGATAATACCACGCCGGACTGCTGGGATCCACGTCCTGGTTGCTCATGGGGGTCGTCGGCAGCTTCGCCCAGATGCGATTCAGGCCGTTGGGGGTCCAGGTGCTGCGCCGTCCCGTCGAAACCAGCGTGGCAAAGACCATCCGGTCGCCTTCGTAAGCCGCCAGGGTCTGCTCGAAGGTGTTGATTTCGATCCATTTTTCACCCGGCCCCACGCCCTCCGGACGCGGAGCCACATCAACCCGCGAGACGAAGGATTGTTCCACCCACTGATCCTGGCCGATCAT
>JAAZNO010000635.1 GCA_012798275.1 Chloroflexota bacterium | reverse complement strand
CATCCCGAATCACGACGCGGATCTCCGTAGTCGTGGCCCGTCCAAACGGCTGACTGCCATACAGCGCCGGCAGCTCGGTGCGCCCGGCGGCGTCCAATTGCCGATAGAGCTCCAACAGAGACGGTTCCACACACACATTTTCCACGTAGACGGTATAGCCCAACAGGTGATCGCCCCGCGTGTAGTTGATGGCAATCCGCTGTTCGCTCGCGTAGATCACCAGCACCTGATAGCCCTGCGGATCAATCCGGTAGCCGCTCTCCGGCACGTGCAGAACCTCGCCCTCACCTACCTCCATGCCGAGCATGGTGACGGGCCAGTCTGTGATCGGCTCACCCCAACCGTGATAGAGGCGATACACGTTGGGGAAGTTCGGCACGCGCTGATCGCTAAACAGAGGGGGGAATTGTGGCGCGTTAGGATCCGCGTCGCCGCCGTAATCCACCAACCCGCGGTAAGCGTCCGTGAGTTCATAGCCCAACAGACCCAGATTGTAGCCGGGGTCGTTCTCGGCGTCGGGATTGTGCGGATTGTCCACTGAAAGCGCGGCATACCTCACGTCGGGGATCGGCTCACAGGCCAGACTGTAATTGGAAAGAGCGAGAGGCAAATAGATAAAGCTCTCCACCGTCTCGGTGAGAGGCTCAGCGGTGAAGGCGCGAGGGACAGGGTGAGCCCAGGCCCGTTCAGGCAACCCCAGTCCGCCCCACAAGATCACGCCTCCGGCCGCCATCAATACCAGGATCACGCTCAGGCGTCGGGGCAAGGGGTACGAGGCCAGGGGATCATGAATGGCACTCAAGGCGCGGTCTCCAACGGTACAGACGTCGGCAGGCCCTCACGGACTTGAGCGATCGCGCGCGCGTCGTCCTCGAGGCGCATGATCGCCGGGATGAAAAACCCGGCCACACCCAAGAGAATCTGCATCCCGCCCCCCACCAGGAACAGCGTGCGCGCCCCCACGGCGTCGGCGAAGGGACCGGCCAGCGCCATGCTCACAGGCAACATGCCGGCACTCAGGCTGCCGACCACGGTGAAAACACGCCCCTGCACTTCCGGCGCCACGGCCCCCTGCATTACCGCCATGAGCGAGCCATTGCAGAGTGAATTCATCACGCCGCCGAAAAACAGCCCGCCGAGCGCCATGGGGAACAGGGACGCGGGAGTGACGCCGACGACCAGGAAGCCCAGCCCCAGGCCAACGATGCCCACCATACATGTGAGCATCCGGCGCTTGAAGCCCCCAAACAGCGTCAGAAGCAACCCGCCGCCGAGGAGGCCCACTCCCCACGCCGATTCCAGCCAGCCGAGTTGCAGCGCCTCGCCCTTGAAGTGAGTCGTGACGTAGATCGGCAGCAGCTGCATCGCCGGCGACGCGAAGAAGTTGATCAGCATCGCCAGGAGGCAAATACCCAACAGCCCCTTCCAGCCCCAGATGTACCGCAGGCCGCTCTGGACGTCTGTCCACAAGCCCCTGAAAGGGGAGCTTGTCCCCGTCGCTTCGCCAGCAGGACGCTGCGGTTGTGGGATGGCGATGAAAGCCAGCGGCAAAATCGCCAGCAACGCGGTGACGACGTCAATCGCCATCACCCCGTGTAACGGCAGGAGCGTCAGCAGCAAGGCGCCCAGGGGCGGCGCGACGATGTTCAACGCGCCAAAGAGCGTT
>JAAZNO010000101.1 GCA_012798275.1 Chloroflexota bacterium | reverse complement strand
GGCCGGCCTTGCGCGGCCGCGAGCACGAGGACCTCCCGCCGGCGGACGAGCGCTTGCTGCTGCTGGATGCTCAAGGCAATATCCTGGCGGACAGCGCGCCAGAACAGGGCAATCTCACGTTGTTGCCGCGAGCGATCGCCAGTGGCGGCGCGCCGATCACCGTGGATGGCGTGCAGGTCGGCACGCTGGTGGTGATGTCGGGCCTGGGAGAGCTCAACGCCTATCAGACCGCGTTTTTGCAGCAGGTGATGGTATTCCTGCTGATCGCCACGCTCGTCGTGGCGCTGATGGGTGTGTGGGTCGGCCGGCATCAAGCGGATCGCATCATCGCGCCGATCAAGGCGCTCTCACAGGCGACGCAGCAAATCGCGCACGGGGATCTCTCGCACCGCATTCCGGCGACCAGCAACGATGAGCTCGGCGAGCTGGCCACGGCTTTCAACACCATGGCGGAGGATTTGGAGCGGCAACAGGAGCTGCGGCGCCGCGCGATGAACGACATCGCGCACGAGCTGCGCACGCCGTTGAGTGTGTTGCAAATAGAGTTGGAAAGCCTGGAGGACGGGCTGACCGAGCCAACCCCCGAAGTCATTTCCGGCTTGCAGACGGAGTTGGGCCGGCTCAATCACCTGGTGGAGGACCTGCGGGTGCTCGCCCTCACCGATGCGGGGGAGTTGCATCTGGAATGGGCCCCGCTTGACCTCGGCGAGCTGCTCTATGGCATGTTGGAGCGTGTCCGCAGCAGCGCCCGCGAGAAGGAGCTGACGCTCAGCGCGGAGATGCCGGAGACGCCCGTGTTTGTCGAAGGCGACGCCCGGAGGCTGTCGCAGGTGCTGCTCAATCTGCTCTCCAACGCCATCCAGCACACCCCCGCCGGCGGCAGCATCAGCGTGACGTTGAGCCTGCGCGATGCGACGACAGCGCAGGTCGCCGTTCGGGATACGGGTGAGGGCATTCCCGCCGAGCATCTGCCCCACATTTTCGAACGCTTCTATCGTCCCGCCGTAGCGCGCACCCCCAAAGGCACCGGCCTGGGGCTTTCAATCGCCAAAAATCTGATCGAAGCGCACGGCGGCAGTATCTGGGTGGAAAGCGAGGAAGGGCGCGGCAGCACCTTCACCTTTACCTTGCCCACTCAGCGCGCCATGAAGGCGTGATAAGGGCCGGCACCGGAAGCGGGCAAATCCACCTGCGCCAGGCCGGGCGCTGCGGAAAGCGCCGTCAGCGCCGCGCTGCGGGTCAGGGGAAGAATCTCCCGTTCGCCCAAAGCGGACAATTCCTCAGCGGAGAAATATCGCACCGCGTCAATCTCTGTCCCATCGGGACGCAGTTCGCCGCCCAGAGGCCGCATACGGAAGATGACAAAGACCGCGCCGCCTTCCGGCTCGTAGCGCGTGCGCACAGAGATGAGGGAAAGCACCTCCGCCTGCACACCGGTCTCCTCCAGCACCTCGCGCACCGCCGCCTCGTCGAGCAGCTCCTCATGTTGGGCAAAGCCGCCCGGCAAGCTCCACATGCCTTTGGCCGCGCCATAAGTCTTGCGGACGAGCAGCACCCGTCCCTCATGGACGACTGCGCCCGCAGCGCCCACATCCCAAACTTTTCCTTGTTGATCAGGTGTATAACGCATCGTTCGATTTTGGATTTTTGGACCCTCGAGCCTGATGATTTCAGGTTCTATGTCCGAGGCTATTCCGACATCGTGTGGAAAACGTAATCCCATAGCGGCGAGCTGACGCCATAGCGCAAATGGGGATTCTTGCCATGATGGCGCATGTGATGCAGGCGGATCATCTTGTAATACCCTCGCTGCGCCGGGAAGTGATGCAGGGCATAATGGGTGAGGTCGTACCAGAGATAGCCCAGGATGAAGCCCGAGAAAAGCGGCGCCACCCACTGCGCGGCGCCGAGAAGCCGTCCCACCACCCACCAGAACAGGCCGTAGAACAGCAACGCCAGCGGGATGCTCACGACAGGCGGCATCACCAGGCGCGTCTTCGACATCGGCTGCGCGTGATGGACGCCGTGAAAGAGGAAAGACACGCGCTCCTGCCAGGCGTTGCGGGGGTGGAAGTGAAACACAAAGCGGTGCAGCATATATTCCGCCAAAGTCCAGAGGAAGAGTCCGATGCACATCCCCAGGGGAATGTGCGCCCACGAGGTTCCCGACTCCACAGCCCGGATGGCGCGCACCAGGAAGAACACCATCACCGGCAGCCAGATAATCACGATCACAGCGGGGTGAACATGGGTGAAAAATTCCAGAAAATCGGACTTGAACAGGCGAATCGGCTCCTTACTTGAGATAACCTCATGCTCCATAGCGCGAAAACTCCTTTCCGGGTAAATTGCGGCCGCCGCACCGCCGGGCTTCAGCCGCAGGGTGAAGGTCAGCCCGCTTAAAGTATATCCCAGATAGCGAATTTGCCAGTCAGCACGCCGAGCCGCGCCGCTAACGCAATTCTAATGCAAGCGATATACAATGAGACAGAAATTCACGTGGCAGGAGATTCGGAGAAAGGAGGAAATATGACCGAAACTACCCATGCTGAATCGCTACAGTTCAAGGCCGAAGTGCGCCAGCTGCTGAACATCCTGGCAAATTCCCTCTACACCGAGCGGGAGATCTTCCTGCGGGAGCTGCTCTCGAACGCTTCGGACGCGCTGCATCGCCTGCAGTTTGAGATGCTTACTAACCGCGAGGTGCTCGACCCCGAAGCCGAGCTCGCCATCACCCTCGATTTTAACGCCGACGCCCACACGCTCACAGTCGCGGACACCGGCATCGGCATGACCCGCGAGGAGCTCATCGAAAACCTCGGCACCATCGCACACTCCGGCGCGATGGCGTTCCTCCAGCAATTGGAGGCCGGGCAGCGCCCGTCGGACATCATCGGGCAGTTCGGCGTGGGCTTTTACGCCGTCTTCATGGTCGCCGATGAGGTGCGGGTGACCAGCCGCTCCTATCGCCCCGACGCCGAGGCCTGGACCTGGATTTCGCGGGGCGAGGACAGTTACACCCTCGAACCGGCGCTCAAACCGGATCGCGGCACCGTCGTCGAAATTCACCTCAAAGACGACGCCGTTGAGTTCGCGTCCGCCTGGCGACTGGAGCAGATCGTCAAAAAGCACTCCAACTACATCGCTTTCCCGATCAAACTACAGGGGCGGCGCCTCAACGAGCAGCTCGCTCTGTGGCAACAGACGCCGACGAGCCTCACCGACAAGGAATATGCGGATTTCTATCGCCAGCTCACGCTGGATCCAGAGCCGCCATTGCTGCACGAGCACCTGGTCACCGACGCGCCGGTCAACATCCGGAGCATTCTGTTCGTGCCGCGTCACCGCGAGACGGGACCCTTTCGGTATCGCCCCGGGCCCGGCCTGAAGCTGTACTCACGCAAGATCCTCATCCAGGAAGCCAACGAGGAGCTGCTGCCCGAGTACCTGCGTTTCGTGGTCGGCGTGGTGGATTCAGAGGACCTGCCCCTCAACATCTCCCGCGAGACGGTCCAGAACGATCGCGCCGTGCGCCAGATTCAGCGGGCTCTGACCCGGCGTCTGCTCAAAGAACTACACGAAATGGCAGAAACCCGC
>JAAZNO010000100.1 GCA_012798275.1 Chloroflexota bacterium | reverse complement strand
GCGTGAGGCAGCGCCGCCGGGTCGTTGCTGTCGCGCGGTTCGACCAGCACCTCCAACAGGCGGGCGACATTCCCCGTTGATCTTGGCTGCACGGCGCGCCGCACGACACTGTTCGCGCCGTCTGCTCCGACGACGGCCCGCGCGGTGTAGCTGCCGCGATTTGTTTCCACGAACACCCTGTCCCCCTCGCGGCGCACTGCCTGCACCGCGGTCTCCTCCTGCAACGTCAGTCCGCGTTCCCGAGCGTGGGTCGCTAACCAGGCATCGAATTCATGACGGCGGATCACGTAAAAGGCGTAATTGTACTTTCCGCTGGTCATCTGCATCCCCCGTCCCTGGAAGGTGAAATGCGCCCACGGGGCTTTGATGTGAGGCACTTCGGTGACATCGAGGCCCAGGCGGCCCAGTTGCGTCACCGCGTCGGGGAGCAGGCCTCCGGCGCACAGCTTGGGGCGGGGATGGCGAGCTTTCTCCAGAATCAGCGTGCGTTGCGCCAGCGCCGGGTCGCGCTTCAGCAAATGTAAGCCCGTGGCAATGCCTGCGGGTCCCGATCCAACGATGATGATGGCATGGTCCGTCTCTGGGTTCATGATGCTCCTCCGACTTTGGGCGAGTTTGTAAACAGCTGCAGCCTGAAATCTGAATGCCACCTGCAGGAACAGGTTTCATTTTACCACCACACTCACCAGTTTCAAGCCAGCGACAATGACCTTGACCAGCTGTCGCCCCTCGACGTAACGGCGGACGTTCGGCTCCGCCAGCGCCGCCGCCTTGATGGTTGCCTCATCCGCATCCGCCGCGACGACGACTTTGCCGCGCACTTTCCCGTTTACCTGCACCGGAATCTCGAGCTCCGCGACTGCCAGCATCGCCTCATCCCATGTGGGCCAGGGTTGCAGGTGAATGCTATACGGTTTGCCGAGGCTCTCCCACAGCTCTTCCGCCAGATGCGGCGTGATGGGCGCCAGCAGCAGCAGCAGGTGCGTGAGGGCCGTGTCCCATGTCGGCGTTCCCCACCCGGCTTCTTTGGCCTTGCTCAGCGCATTCGTGTACTCCATCAGCCGCGCGATGAGCGTGTTGAAGCTGAAGTTCTCCAGGTCTTGGGTCACGGCCTTGATGGCGCTGTGCATCGCGCGCAGCAGCTCGCGTTCCGCACCGGCGTCCGGCGCCGCCCGGTGGCGCGGGGCGTCGGTCACGAGTGACCAGACCCGGTTGATCCAGCGCACGATGCCTTCGATGCCCTTGCTATCCCAGGGGCCGCCCATCTCCCACCGCCAGCCAAACATCAGGTAGGCGCGCACGACATCCGCGCCATAGGCTTCCACCAGGGCGTCCGGCGCCACCACATTTTTCTTGCTCTTCGACATCTTCTCTACTTCCAGATGATAGAGGATGTCGGTTAGCTGGCCCGGCCGCTCCTTGCCGGGGATGTGCACCGGCAGCTCTTCGGACACGTGAACGACGACGAGGGTCCCCGCCTCATCTACGCGGACCTGCAGGCTCACCTCATCGCGGGCCATGACCTCGCCGCAGACGCGGGTCGCGCTCTGGCCCATCGCGGGCCAGAGATCGGGCCTGTCGAAGGGGTAGGCCGTGATTTCTGCGGCTTTGAAGGCGCTCCCTTCCCATGCGCCGGTCACTTCGGCGACATCTCCCTTCCGGGGCTCGCCGAGAATCGTCCCCTGATAGCGATATTGCAGCATGGGCTCGTCGAAATTGAGCAGGCCTCCATCGCGCAGGGCTTTGGTGAAGAAGCGCGTGTACAGCAGATGCATCACTGCATGTTCCGCGCCACCCGTGTAGGTGTCCACGGGCGCCCAATACGCCAGCTCTGCCGGGTCCCAAGGGGTGTCGTCGCCCGTGACGGGCTCGCCCTCACGGTAGTAGGGACTCAGGTAGGCGTATTGATACCACGACGAGCACATGAAGGTGTCCATCGTGTCCGTTTCCCGCCGCGCCGGTCCGCCGCATTGCGGGCAGGTGGTGTGCAGGAATCCCTCGTGATAGAGCAGCGCGTTCTCCCCGGTTTTGGGGATTTCGGCGTCGGGCGGCAGCAGCACGGGCAGCTGCTCGTAGGGCACGGGGACGATACCGCAGTGATCACAGTAGATCATGGGGATGGGCGCACCCCAATAGCGCTGCCGGCTGATCAGCCAGTCGCGCAGGCGATAGTTGACTGCTGCCTTGCCGCGTCCCTGCGCCGCCAGCCAGGCGGTCACCTGCTCCACGGCCAGATGGGGGGCCGGCGTGCCGTCGAAGGGACCAGAGTTGATCATGCGCCCTTCGCCGGGGTAGGGGTGGGGCAGGGGGAACGGGCGGCCTTCGGCGATCCACTCGTCCGTCTCAATGACGACGGGGATGGGCAGGCCGAATTTCGCGGCGAACGCGAAGTCGCGCTCGTCGTGCGCCGGCACGCCCATAATCGCGCCGGTGCCGTAGGTCATCATCACGTAATCGGCGGTCCACACCGGAATGCGTTTCCCGTTCACGGGATTGATGGCCATCGCGCCGGTGAAGACGCCCGTCTTCTCCTTGTCGGTCGCCAGGCGTTCGATCTCATTTTGGCGCGCGGCCTGCCATTTATAGGCCTCGACTGCCTGCCGGTGCTCCGGTTTGGTGATCCGCTCCACCAGCGGATGTTCGGGCGCCAGTACCATGAACGTCGCGCCCCAGAGCGTGTCGGGACGTGTGGTGAACACCACCAGTCGGCCCTCCTCCGGCGCGGCGTCGGCGGGGAGGTCTTCGGGCGCGATGGTGAACGTCACTTCCGCGCCCTCGCTGCGCCCGATCCAGTTGGTTTGGAGCAGGCGGATTTTCTCCGGCCAGTCAATCCTGGAGAAATCCAGCAGCTCGTCAGCGTACTTCGTGATGCGGAAGAACCACTGCTCCAGGTCTTTTTTGATGACGGGCGTGCCGCAGCGCTCGCAGATGTGCTCTTCCCCGATCACCTGCTCCCGCGCGAGGGTAGTCTTGCAGCTGGGGCAGTAGTCCACCGGCGCCTGCTTGCGGTAGGCCAGCCCCATCTCGTAGAGCTTGAGGAAGAACCATTGCGTCCAGCGGTAATAGCCGGGCAGGCATGAGACCGCCTCGCGTTGCCAGTCGAACATCGCGCCCATTGTGCGGAGCTGGCGGCGCATGTTGACGATGTTATCCATGGTCCATTTGCCGGGATGGATGCCTCGCTGGATGGCGGCATTTTCGGCGGGCAGGCCAAAAGCGTCGAAGCCCATCGGGAAGAGCACGTTGTACCCTTGCATCCGTTTGAAGCGCGCCCGCGCGTCGCTGGGGGTCATGGCGTACCAGTGACCGATGTGCAGGTCGCCGCTGGGATAGGGGAGCATCGTCAGCGCGTAGAACTTGGGCTTCGCCGGATCCATCACGGAGCGGTAAAGCCCGTCGGTTTCCCAACGCTGTTGCCATTTCGGTTCGATTTCTTGCGGACGATAGGGCCGACTCATGCTTTCCTCCTGAAAAAGGGTGACGGGTGATGGGGAAGGGGTAATGGGTGAGAAAACTGCCACCTCATTACTTTTTACCCATGACCTCCTCCGCGCTAAAATCAACAAAAAACCCCTGCTGCGCGGCAGGGGCTGGGATTTCCACAGGCTAGTGTGAAGGTGCCGCGCGCCAACGCTTGTTGGTAAGGGCCAACAAGGCAAGGGCGAGTGACACAGAAAGCAGCTTCACAGCAGCACCTC
>JAAZNO010000634.1 GCA_012798275.1 Chloroflexota bacterium | reverse complement strand
CTTCCCCGGCGGGGAGACTGTTTCGGCGCATCACGCGCGGATTTTCAAGCAGGGCGAGGATTGGATTATCGCCGACTTGAATTCCAGCAACGGCATCTACATCAACGGGCAGCGCACGGGACGGAATCTATTGCGTGACGGTTGGAAGGTGGGCATCGGCAGCGTTGTTTTCACCTTCCGCGCGGGAAAGGGGGCCTGAGCGATGAAATGTCCAGCCTGCGGTACTGAGAATCGCGATGGGGCGCGTTTTTGTCAGAAGTGTGGCCATGACATGGGACCTGAGAATGGCATCACGGTTGAGGCCGCGGATGAAATTTGCAGCGGGACGCAGCCGATGACGGACGCTCCAGAGGCGCCGCCCAAAGTCGCCGCGCCGGCCGCGGTACGCGAAGGCCCGGTAACGGCGCCCTTGCCCGGACTCACCAGCACGTTCGCCCCCCTGCCTGAAGGTGCGCTTGTGGGGCAGGAGCGGTATGCTGTGTTGGAAGTGCGCTCGACGGGCCCTCACATCAACGAGTACCTGGTGCTGGATCGCCAGCCGGTGTGGGTGTGTGCGCAATGCCATCACGTCTCCGAGGCGGCCGACGAGCGGTATTGTGAGAGCTGCGGCGCCGAGCGCGGGGACGCGCCGGCGATCAACCTGCACTATCGCCTGCATGAGAGCGCCGATCCTCAGGCCTTCGCGCAGGAGGCGCAATTGCTCGCGCTGCGCCTGCAACATCCCGGCCTGCGGCTTTCGACGGCGATTTTCACCGAGGCGCCTTACGGCCCGCCGCGACAGTATCGCGTGGTGCCCGAATTCCCCTTGCCCTCGGCGGCGACGTTGTCCATTCCCCAAGAGCTCAACACCGTCCTGGCGTGGGGCGTCGCGTTGGGACAGGCGCTCACGTACCTGCACCGGCATCAAGTCACGCTGCAGACGATCAGCCCCGCTCACATCGTCTTCGATGGTACGACGCCGCTGTGGACGAATTTGAATCGCGCCTACGTGATCCCGCCGGCGCAGCGGACGACGGGCGAGGCGCTCAATGAACTGCTCGCGCACGATATTCAGGGCCTGGCTTCCGTGTTGTTGTACTTGATGACGGGACAGACGCAGCTCAGCACGGACATGCCCTTTTCGCCCCGGCTCAAGACGTTGCTCTATCAAGCCCTCAACACGCCGCAAATGTTCATGGCGGAGACGTTCACGGCGGAGCTGGAAGCCTGCCTGGACGAGCTGCGCCATCCGACCAGCGCGATGCTGGTGGCCGGGCGGCGATCGGACGTCGGGCGCGTGCGGTCGTTGAATGAAGACAGCCTGTTGACCGTGGAATTCACCTCGGTGTTCAAATCGGTGTGCGAGCCGGTAGGACTGTACGTCGTCGCGGACGGCATGGGGGGGCATGAGGCGGGCGACGTGGCCAGCGAACTGACGGCGCGCGTGCTGGCGCAGCGGGTCACCGCCGAGCTGCTGCCCTTGTTGGTGGCGGGAAAGCCCCTTCCTGATGGGCGCGCCTGGCTCACGGCTGCCGTGCAGGCTGCCAATCAAGCGGTGTATGAGCAGCGGATTGCCGCCGGCAATGACATGGGCAACACGCTGACGATGGCTTTCGTCCGCGGCGGGCGAGCGCTGATCGCCAACATCGGCGACAGCCGGTGTTATTACCTGGATGCGGAGGGCATTCGTCAGGTGACGGTGGATCACTCGCTGGTCGAGCGCCTGGTCGCCACCGGGCAGATCACCCGTGCGGAAGCGGCGCAGCATCCGCAGCGCAACGTCATCTACCGCGTGATCGGAGATCATCCTCGAACGGAAGTGGATCTTTTCGAACAGCTGCTCGACCCCGGCTCGGCGTTGTTGCTGTGTTCCGATGGCTTGAGCGGCATGGTCTCCAACGAGGACATTTGGAAGATCTGGCATACCTCCGCTTCACCTCAAGAAGCGTGCGATCGGCTGGTGCGGGCAGCCAATGAGGCGGGCGGGGAGGACAACGTGACGGTGATTGTTGTGCAGATGCTGGCGTAAGCCGCGTGGAAACGTGTGCAGGGGCGAAGGTGTCCACGTGCGAACGTGAGTGACTCGCTGACTCG
>JAAZNO010000099.1 GCA_012798275.1 Chloroflexota bacterium | reverse complement strand
TCCACCAGCGAATCGCCCGTCTCCAGGCCCATCGCCTTGAAGAAGGTGTTCGCCATGCCGCCGCCGATGAGGACTTTATCGGCTTTCTGGAGCATGTTGCGAATCACGCCGATCTTGTCGGAAATCTTCGCCCCGCCCAGGATGACGACGTAGGGCCGTTCCGGATTCTCGGTCGCGCGGCTCAGGAAGTCAATTTCCTTCTCCATCAGGAAGCCGGCGACGGCGGGGAGGAAGTGCGCCACGCCCTCGGTGCTCGACTGCGCGCGGTGCGCCGTGCCGAAGGCGTCGTTGACGAAAATATCGCCCAATTTAGCGAGGCTCTCCGCAATCTTCATGTCATTCTTGGTCTCCGCCTTGTAGAAGCGGACATTTTCCAGCAGCATTACCTCGCCGGGCTTGAGCTGCGTCGCCAGCGCTTCCACTTCCGGGCCGATGCAGTCGGGGGCGAAGATGACGGGCTGTCCCAACAGTTCTTCCAGCCGCTCGGCGACGGGTTTCAGGCTGAACTCCGCCTCATAGCCGGTGCCGGCGGGGCGTCCGAGGTGCGACATCAGCACCAGGGAGGCGCCTTGCTCGAGGATGTATTTGATCGTGGGCAGGGTGGCCCTGATGCGCTTGTCATCGCCGATGACGCCGTCTTTGACGGGGACGTTGTAGTCCACCCGCATCAACACCCGCTTGCCGTGCAAATCCACATCACGGATCGTCTTCTTGTTCATAGCTCGTTCCTCCAGAAAAGATCAGACAGGAAAGGTCAGAGAATCGCAGTCTGGAATGACAGCCGGAAGCTGGTCGTGTGTGAAAATCAACCAGCTTCCGGCTTTTATCCCTCAGGTCGCGGCCTACAGCTTGCTGGCGAGCAGCGCGGCCAGGTCGGCGGTGCGGACGCTGTAGCCCCACTCGTTGTCGTACCAGGCGACGACCTTGACAAAGGTGCTTTCGCCCTTGCCCAGCACCATGGTGAAGGGCAGGTCAACGGACGAGCTGTGGGGATCGCCCTTGTAGTCAATGCTGACCAGCGGCTCATCCACGGCAGCGAGAATGCCCTGCAGCGGGCCGGCGGCGGCATCGCGGAAGGCCTGGCGCAGCTCTTCGGTGGTGGTGGGCGTTTCGATCTCCGCCGTAAAGTCCACAATCGAGACCGTGGGGGTCGGAACGCGCAGGGCGTAGCCGTCGAACTTGCCCTTCAGGTCGGGAATGACGAGGGCCACGGCCTTGGCCGCGCCGGTGGTGGTGGGGATGATGCTCAGCGCGGCGGCGCGGGCGCGGCGCAGATCGCTGTGCGGCAGGTCCAAAATCTTCTGGTCGTTGGTGTAGGAGTGGACGGTCGTCATGAACCCGCGCACGATCCGGAACTTGTCATGCACGACTTTGGCTGCCGGGGCGAGGCAGTTGGTGGTGCAGGAGGCGTTGGAAAGGACATGATGGATCGCCGGATCATACATGGCGTCGTTCACGCCCATGACGATGGTGAGGTCCTCGCCCTCGGCGGGAGCCGAGATGATGACCTTCTTGGCACCGCCCTTGGTGATGTGATTCTCGGCGCCCTTGACCGTCTTGCCCTTCTTGTTCACGCCGTCCTTCTTGACGGTGAAGAGCCCGGTAGATTCGACGACGATGTCAACTCCCAGGTCGCCCCAGGGGAGGCTGGCGGGATCGGACTCTTTGAAGACGCGCACCAGTTTTCCATCAATCAGCAATCCGTCGGGCACCACTTCCACCGTGCCGTCGAAGCGCCCGTAGTTCGAGTCGTACTTCAGCAGGTGAGCCATGGTCGGCGTATCGCCGATGTCGTTGACCGCGACGACTTCCAACGTCTCGCTGTGATAATCGCGAATGGCCTTCAACACCTGTCGTCCGATGCGACCGAAACCGTTAATCCCTACTTTTGTAACCATCTGCTACTCCTTTCTGAAATGAGATTGAGAACCAGGATTGGAAATCATGGATTGGACAGTAGCGCTTGGCTGGCTACGTATCCAATCGGTCACTTCCAAGCCGG
>JAAZNO010000633.1 GCA_012798275.1 Chloroflexota bacterium | reverse complement strand
CTCATGGAGGTAGCAGGGTGCGATAGAGGGTCGCGGTTTGACGAGCCGCGGCAGGCCAGTTGAATTGCGCTGCGTGCGCGGGGCCACGTTCACGCAGGGTTTCGCGCAACGCTGCGTCGTGCAGCAGGCGTTCCATGCCGGTGACGATGGCTTCCACGTCGTCGGGCGGCACCAGCAGCGCCGCGTCGCCGGCGGCTTCCGGCAGGGAAGCCGCATTGGCGACCAGCGCCGGGGTGCCACAGGCCAGCGCTTCCGCGGCTGGCAGCCCGAATCCCTCGTAGTATGAAAGGTAAACAAACATCGTAGCAGCATTATACCAGAGTGCCTGACTGTCGGCGGGGATGTAGCCTGGAAAATGAACCCGCTCTTGCAGGCCCAGGCGCTCGACTTCAGCGAATAGCGGCTCGTAGAGCCACCCCTTTCCGCCGGCCAGCACCAGCTGCAGGTGCGGGTCGCGCAATTGGGCGAAAGCGCGTACCAGCGTGAGCAGGTTCTTGCGCGGTTCCAGCGTCCCCAGGTAGAGGATGAAGCGTTCGGGCAGCCCCTGCGCCTCGCGGAAGCGGGCGACCTCGGCGGGCGGAAGCGGGCGGAAACGCGCCTCGATGCCGGGGTAGACCACATGGATGCGCTCCGGCGGTGTCCCTAACAGCGCCGTAATTTCGTGAGCCGTGAAGTGTGAGATCGTGAGGATGGCCGCGGCGCGACGGGCGGAGAGCCGCGTCAGCGTGCGGAGATACATCCCTTTGCTGCGCTGGAAAAATTCCGGGTGGCGGATGAATCCCAGGTCCAGGATGGTGAGCACCTGCGGACAGGGGCTGACCAGCGGGCCGATGAAGGCCGGCGCGTGGAGCAAATCGGCCTTGAGGCGCGCCAGTTCCCATGGCAGGCAGGTCTGTTCCCACAGGATGCGGAGGGCGGGGCGGTGCGTGGGAAATCGTGAGGGTTTGACCGGCATGGTGATGCCCTCAGGCAGGGCATCAGGTCCTGTCAATGCCAGATAGCGCAGACGGTCGTCGGGTTGCAACTCACGGAGCAGGTTCAAGATATAGGCATGGATGCCGGCGCTGCGATAGGAAGCCTCACCTGAAACGAGCTGCGCATTGAGGGCCACCAGAGATTGCGTTCCCATTACGATTTATTATAGGCGCAATATGTTGTATGACAACGTCGGTTTACTTGCCAGTCCAGTGTTCCGCGTTAAAATGCGAGGAGTGTCACGCGCAGGCTGTTGGCGGCTCACTACTGAGCGCTGAAAATAACATGGTAACGTGCGACCGTGCGAACGTGGGAATTGTGAGCAGCGAGCGGAGACTGTGACGGTTCTCTACTCACGGCTCACTGATCTCTACTTTTCGAGGAGACGAGCGATGTCTGATCAGCCGGAAGTCGGGGCCATGCACGTCATCGTTCATGGCGTGGTGCAGGGAGTGGGATTTCGCTATTTCGTGCTCCGGCGCGCGCAGCCATTGGGATTGACCGGTTGGGTGCGTAACCTCCCTGACGGCACGGTCGAAATCCGCGCGGAAGGGCCGGTGTCCAAACTGCAGCAGCTGCTCGAAGCTTTGCCGTATGGGCCTTACGGGGCGCACGTGGATCGCGTCGAACACCTGGCGGTCGCGCCGACAGGTGAATTCACGGATTTCTTGATCCGTTAAATGTACTGAGGGGATGCTCTTGAAAAAGCCGGCTACAATTGCCTGGATAGTATTGCTCCTGTCGTTCGTCGCCTGCCTGGGGTTGGCGATTGGGACGCCGTTACTGGTACGCTGGTATCTTGGCCATGCCACCTATCCGCTGCAGGTGATCATCCAGCCGCGCGGCGGGATTGTCGGCATCCAGGAGAAGGGGCGCGGCGATGTGGCGCTGCTGAGCGACATGCGCGAAGTCCCCCGGCAGAGCCGCATTGTCCTTTCTTCCGCCGACGCCGAAGCATTTTTGCTGTTCTATGTCCCCATGCGTCCGGATACCCCCGTCGGCACGCTCCAGCTCTACGGAGAGACGGACCTCACCTTTCTCTCCGCGCGCACGCCGCGTTTCACGACGCACAGCGAGCTGCCCCATCAACTCGTGCTCCAGGTGGACTTGAGCCACGAACTGCGGGTGAACCTCGGCGGCGATGCTGACCGCGCCTCGGATTTGCAGCTGCAGACGCCGCACGGCGCGGTGCAGCTGGAGGACGGTTCGTATACCCTGGCCGTGGATCAGGACCGCACTGAAATCATCGTGCGTCAGGGACGGGCGCGCATCCCCGACCCCGCCGATGGCGCGCTGCTGTCGCTGGTCAGCTCGCAGCGCGTGGAATTGACGGACGCCGGGATGGGCGATATCCGCATGGGCGGACAGCGCAACATTCTGCGCAACGGCGATTTTGTCCAGAGCCTCGATCCGCATTGGACGGCTTACGTGCTGGCTAAGGAGCGCCCGGATCAGAGTGATGGAACTGTCCTCCGTCCGTCCGACCGCGATGTGGTGACTTTCGACCGCACGGGGGTCGGGCATATCGAGTTGGGCGTCACGCAGCGGCTGAACCAGGACGTGCGCGGGGTCGCGGCGCTGTACGTCACGGCGCTGCTCAAGGTGGATCAGCAGAGCGTCCCCGTCTGCGGCGCGAACGGCACGGAGTGCCCGGTGATGCTGCGCATCACTTTTCTGGACACGCAGGGTGGTTCCCACGAATGGCTGCAGGGCTTCTATTACCTTTCGGGATCTTACTCCAATACGTGCCCCATCTCCATCTGTGAAAGCCAGCCGCAGCACATTCAAATCCCTCAGAGTGCCTGGTTTGCTTACACCTCTCCCGATTTGATCGGACTGATGCGCGAACGCAATCTAACGCCGGCGACCCTCCTCTCGGTAGATGTCTATGCCTCCGGTCATACTTTCACCTCGGAGGTGGATGACGTGGCGTTGTTGGTGGAGGAGTGATGGCCGAGGAGGTCCTGTCATGTTACCCTACCGGTAAATTGCCTCAGGCGGAGTTGCTCAGGCTCCTGACGCCTTTCCAGACGGTGGATCCTCGGGTGATTCTCGGCCCGGCTTTGGGACACGATGCCGCCGTCGTGGATTTCGGCGACCGTTATGTGGCGACCAAAAGCGACCCCATCACCTTTGCTACGGAGGAGATCGGCTGGTACGTCGTCCACATCAACGCCAACGACATTGCCTGTGTGGGAGCGACGCCGCGCTGGTTCATCGTCACCCTGCTGTTGCCCGCCGGCAAGACCACGCCCGCGCTGGCCGAACAAATCTTCACGCAATTGCAGGCGGCCTGCTCTGAGGTGGGCGCCGCATTGATTGGGGGGCACACCGAGATCACCCACGGTCTGGATCGCCCCATTGCCGTGGGGACCATGCTGGGGGAGGTCGCGCCGGAGCGTCTCATCCGCTCGGATGGCGCGCGTCCTGGCGATCGTCTGTTGCTGACCAAGGGGATCGCTATCGAAGGCAGCGCCATCCTGGCCCGGGAGCTGGCGCCGCAGCTGCGCGCGCGCGTGGCTGCAGACGTCCTCGCACGGGCGGCTGGCTTTCTGCACACTCCCGGCATCAGCGTCGTGCGTGAAGCGCAGCTCCTCGCTGCGTTGGAGGGCGTCCATGCGATGCACGATCCCACGGAAGGGGGCGTGGCGACGGGAATTCAGGAGCTGGTGGGGGCGGCAGGGTGGGGCGCGGTCATCGAACGCGCGGCCTTGCCTATCTTGCCGGAGACGGCGGCGCTGTGTCGCGCGCTTGACTTGAATCCCTTGGGGCTGATTGCGTCCGGCGCGTTGCTTGCGGCGGTGACCCCGGAGGCTTTGCCGCGCGCCCTGGAGACGCTGCGCGCCGCCGGCATGCCGGCGGCGGAGATCGGCGCGGTGACGGAAGCCCCCGGCGTGTTCCTGCGGGATGCAGATGGCGTGATGCCGCTGCCGCGCTTTGACCGGGACGAGCTGGCGCACCTGTTCGATTGAGCTGAGCGTGACCCCGCATGGAGCATCTCGACGCTGGCTTGCTGTCCCAATTCCCCCCTGACCGCGAAGGGCGCTATTCCTTCCTCCACAAGGTCTTTATCCTCACCGGCCTCATGGGGAAACTGTCCCCGGAGAGATTGCTCCCTGCCTGGGCCGCG
>JAAZNO010000098.1 GCA_012798275.1 Chloroflexota bacterium | reverse complement strand
GAGTCGTGATAGAGGTCATCCCACCAGATGTTGTTGTCGTGGGAGGCTTGTTCGGGTGGAGGCGGAGGCACGACCGCTGCGCGGCCCTCATAAGTATCTACCCAAAACAGCACTTCGTCGCCTGCCTCGTAGACGGTGAACTCGAAGTTGGGGGCGTCCAGATTGCGTCCGTCGGTGCCGAAGGCATCCCACGTGCCGGTCTTGACCATCTTGCCCATATAGTCGCCCGGCGCCGTGAAGGGGTGATACAGCATGTGGAAGCCGTGACCCAGGTCGGTGAGGGCGGTGGCAGGATCGGCATTGTTCCATCCCTGGAAGTTGCCGACCGCGGTCAGGCTCGCCGGCAGGCTGTCCCAGGCGTTGACGATGTTCTGCAGCGGATAGAGCGGCGTCCCCGCGTCGGCGCTGTGATCGTTGGTGTCGAAGGTGAATTTCACGACCTGCGCGGCGTCGGTGGTGTAGAACCAGGCGTTTTGACTGGGATAGGCGATGTCCCAGCTGCCGCACTCAACAGCCTTGAATTCATAGCGCCCGGCAGTGGCGACGTTGAGGTCCAGGGAGAAGACGCCGTCGCCGCCGATGAGATCGCCATGAGTGCCGTCATCGAAGAGGGACGTGCTGCTGTTGTTCCAGCCGTTCATCGAACCTGCGACGCACCAGTTGCCCGCGCCAGCCTGATTGACCGTCACCGCCACCCGCGCGGCGCGCGTGTCGAGCAGGAAAATCACCTCTTGATTGTCGGCGGTGGTCGTGAAATTGATCGTTGGGCCATTGATGTTACGCCCATCGGCGCCGTATTGCTCATCCCATGAGCCGGTGCGGACGATCTTGGCCATGTAGGTCCCGGCGGTCGGGATCGTGTATTTCAGCCGGTACAGCCCATGGCCGATGGCGGTCATCGCGGTTGCCGGGTCGGAATTTGCCCAACCTTGCCAATCGCCAACGGCGGTGAATGCCGTGGGCAGGTCATCCCCCCAGACATGGACGATGTTCTGGGTGGGGAGGAAGGTCGCGCCGGCGTCGGCGCTGTGATCGTTGGTATCGAAGGTGAATTTGATGGCCTGATTGGCCACACTGGTGAAGAACCAGGAATTGTTGGAGGGGTAGGCTGTGCCCCAGTCGCCGCAGGTGACGACCTTGAACTCATACCGTCCGGCCGCGGCGATAGTGGTATCCAAACTGAAGACATTATCGCCGGCGAGAATGTCGCCGTTGGTGCCGTCATCGTAGAGCGGCATGGTGGTGTTGTCCCATCCCTGGAAACTACCTGCGATACACCAGGTGCTGGGAGCGGCTACTACAGGGCGGGGTGCCCATGCGGGCGGCGCCAGCGGGGAAAACAAGCCGGCCAGCACGGCCAGGGCAACCATCAACGATATCAGTTTGTGCTTCATCGGGCCTCCTTATTTGTGACATGAGTGATACATTTCAGGGAATCGCTCGGAAATTGAACTAATGGTATACCAATTACGGTCACAGGTCATCCTATCGTGGGCGGGACACCTCCTCAGCAAATAGCGAATCAGCGAATCTCAAAATCACTTGCGCCGAAAATGTAATGCGGACATAACTGTTCAGCCAGTGACTAAAAAACGCAAAATTTCCTGGCGACTGCTGAAGGTTGAGAATCAACTTTTGCCCTCTATCCCCTGCCCCTTCCCCCCGCGCACACGGGGGGAAGGGGGACTTTTTTTTGTGGGGTTTTGCAGGCGGGCGTAGCCCGCCTGCAAAACCCCCTTATTTTTCTTCCCCTCTCCAACGGCGCCTGCGCCGTTGGAGAGGGGGCTGGGGGAGGGGCAAAAGCTACCGAAGCAGCCTCCACTCGCGACTGACATTTTCGTGCTTGCACGGTGTGCCCAGCACATGACGTCCCTTAAATCCTTGCCCCAAGAAGGGGGAGGATCATGGCTGGCAACGTTCTGGCGCCGGATAGGGAATCTGGCCCTCCCAGCGCGCGATGGCATCCCCAGATACGACGATCAGGGTGAGGGGAAAATCGCTGCAACGCCGCCATTCGAAGCTCAAGGCGCCGTCGGTGATTTCGGTGCCGGCCAGAATGGCGTCTTGATAGAAACGATACGTTCCCGTTCCGCCTTGCGCCGCAAACGTGAGGCGGCCCTGCCAGGTCTCCAGGAGAGCATTTTCCGTCCATTCACTCAGGGTCGGCGGAGCGAGGGTCAGCGGCGTCAGGGGGGTGGGCGTGAGGGCAGTTTCAGTCGCCAAAACGGGGGTGAAAGTGGGGAGATCGCCGACGTTGAACGTGAAGGTAATGAGGCCGCTGATCGCCCGTCCATCGGGGAGCTGCACTTCCCACACGGAACGGTAGACCCCCGGCGTCTCCGGCGTGCGGAGATAGAGCTGCAGTTGAATCTGTCCCCCTTCGGGGATGGCCCGGAGCGCCATGCTGGTCGCGTTTCCCAGCGCCTCGCCTGCCGAAAGCGCCAGCCGCGTGTCTTCGGGCCAGCTGCACGCGCTGCCGTTGCGCAGGGTGATGTCGGCGCGCACAACGGTTCCAGGCGGCAGCGTGGGATCTTTGGGGATCGTCTCTACCCGCAGCACTTCGGCCCGCTGAGCGCAAGTCGTGGTGCCGGTCGGGGGAGGGGTGTTCGTGGGAGCGGGGGTCCAGGTCGGCGCGATGCGGCGCGTCGGCGAGGGCGTTGCGGTCGTCTCGGAGGGGAAACTGGCTTGTGTGGCGGCCATGGAGTTTTGCCTTTCGGGGAGGAGTTGCTGCACGATCGGCGGCAGCTGCCCGATCGCGGCGCTCCAGCCTGCCAGCCCCAGGGCCAGGATCATCACCAGCGCTACTACGCCGCGCAAGACCCGTTTCAGGGGGTTGCTACCCCTTCGCGACGGTTGGGCGGCGTCGGCGTCTGGCTCGGTTGGAGCATGGGGCGCAATCCGCCGCAGGAGGGGGGCTTCAGGCTCTTCGATTCCCGCCGGCGCCGTCCCTTCGGGGGTTTCTCCGGCGCCGCGAGAGGGCGTGCGCGTCACGGCGGTGGTAGAGGTGACCAGCGCCGCCGGAGGTGTTTCCCAGCCCATCACCTCCCGGAGTGCGACAGCAACTTCGCCCGCACTCAAAAAGCGCTTCTCCGGCTGCTTCATGAGCATTTTGAGGATGATGGCTTCCAGGCCGGCCGGCAGATCGGGGACCAGCTGTGAGGGGGGCGGGACTGGATCGTTGATGTGTTTCATCACCAGCGCCATCGGCACTTCGGCGTCGAAGGGCAACTGCCCGGTGACCAGCTGATACAGGACCACGCCGAGCGAGTAAATATCGGAGAGCGCTGTGCCGGGGTGTCCGATGCCGATTTCGGGCGCCATGTAGGCGGGGGTCCCGACCATGGCACCGCTCGCGGTCAGGCCGGTGACGCTCAACATGCGGGCGATGCCGAAATCTGTGAGCACAGGTTGGTTCTCGCCGGTGAAGAGGATATTTGCCGGCTTGATGTCGCGGTGCACCATCTGGCGGCGATGGGCGTATTCCAGCGCGTCGGCGATGGCGGCGACGATGCGGATGCCTTCCTGTCGGGAGACCGTGTTCTTCTCCAGGCGCTCGCGCAGCGTTGGCCCCTCGATGTACTCCATCACCATGTAATAGACGCCGAATTCCTCGTTCAGGTCAAAGTCGTAGACCTGGACGATGTTGGGGTGTCGGAGGGTGGCGACAATGCGGGCCTCGCGCTGGAACCGGTTGACAAACCCGCTCTCTTCGGCGAGGAAAGGATGCAGCACTTTGATGGCCACGGGGCGGTTGAGGTGGATCTGTTCCGCCAGATACACCTCGGCCATGCCGCCATGTCCGAGATGGCGGACGATTTGGTATTTTCCAAGCGTTTTGCCGATAAGGAAGTACGCTGTATTCACCCAGAACTCCGCACGTCAACGCATTTCGCGCCGGGCCGTTCCGACGCCGGGGAGGTCACCCTTCACAAAACTTACGCGAGGCTCTCAATTTTACCTCGAGGGCGCAAAGTACGGTGGGAAACTCATCCCCACTTTCTTACGCGCGCCTCAAAAAGGCCGGGACAGGCTTCACCCGAGGCCGCCCGAATGCCGGACGTCCGCTCAGGCTTCGGCGGCTTCTTCCGCCTGGCAGGTGCGGATGAGTTGCCGCAGCGCTTCCCAGGCGCGTTCGAAATCCTCAGCCGGGACGAGGAGATGGTCACGCGAGAAGGCGGAGAGGGCATAGATGCTCACGCCCGCTTCGGCCACCGTCGCTGCCAGGAGCGCCAGGTAGCCGACGAGCCCCAGGTCCAACGGTAGATCGAACGTGATCAGCCGATATTCCGGGGATTCGTTGAGGGTCTCGAAGCTGGGACGCCATGCTTCCCACGTCTCGGCGGGCAGCACCAGGCTCAGCTCATCCTTGTCCCAGGTGAGCGAGACAAGCGGAGCGCGCAATTGCTTGATGAGCATCACGACCTCTGGGAGCTGCGTCAGCGGGAGACGGATGATGACATAAGTCCGTGCGTCAGTGAACAAGCGCGTTTGGGCGACCACATGTCTCAATCCTGGTGGTAATGACATGGCAGCACCTCCTCGTCTGAAAATAGAAATCGGTGATCTGTGAGGGGAAAGCCGTCACAACCTCTGCTCACAGCATCCTCTTCACATTTTTGTGCTTGCGGGACGCACACCAACACCGCCATCTTCTTCGAAAATTACCACGGAACATAAGAAAAGAACAAAAAACAAGTGCTCTGTGAGTGTGCACGTGGATAACCTTATTATATCTGTGAACAGGCCAAGTACAAGGCTGGTGCCTGGCGGACGCCCGGCGCATAGACGGCAATTTGGGTTATAATAGACGGTCATGGCATTGTTGACGGCATCTAACCTGAGCAAATTCTTCGGGGCCGAGCAGATTCTCGCCGACGTGAGCTTTGAAGTTCACCCCGGCGATCGCATCGCCCTCGTTGGCCTCAACGGCTGCGGCAAGAGCACCCTGCTGGAGATCGTCGCCGGGCGCCTGGAGCCGGACGCCGGCTCGGTGCATCGCGCGCGTCACCTGCGGCTGGGATATCTGCCGCAGCACCCCGATTTTGACGGCGCCGGCACCCTCTGGGAGGCGCTGGAGGCCGTTTTCGAGGGGCTGCGGGAGCAGGCTCAGGAATTGCGCGTGCTGGAACAGCGCATGGCAAGCGGGGACGAGACGGCCCTGGAGCGTTATGGCGCGGTGCTGGAGGCCTTTGATGCCGCAGGCGGCTTCACTTACGAGGCGCGCATCGGTCAGGTGCTCGGCGGATTGGGATTTGCCCGCGAGGAATTCGAGGTTCCCATCGCGCACCTCAGCGGCGGGGAGAAGACCCGGGCGCTGCTGGCGCGGCTCCTGCTAGAGGAGCCGGATTTCCTGCTGCTCGACGAACCGACCAACCATCTCGACATCGAGGGCATCGAATGGCTGGAAGAGCAACTCCGTACCTGGAAGGGGGCCCTCATCCTCGTGGCGCACGACCGCGAGTTCCTGGACGCCGTAGCGACGCGTGTGTGGGAGCTCGCCTTCACCCGGCTGGAGACCTATCGCGGCAATTACACCGCCTACACGGAACAACGCGCGGCGCGCCGTCAGCAACAGCAGGCCGCCTACGAAGCGCAGCAGGAACACATCGCCAGGACTGAGGAATATATCCACCGCTACATGGCGGGACAGCGCAGCACGCAGGCGAAGGGCCGGCTCAGGCGTCTGGAGCGTGAGGAGCGTTACGAGCGGCCCCAGGAAGCGCAGCGCATCCGGCTGGATCTGCACACGAGCCTGCGCAGCGGAAATCTGGTCCTGGGGTTGTACGATCTGCGAGCAGGCTACGAGCCTGGCGCGCCGTTGGTCACCGTCACGGAGGCGGAGATCCATCGCGGGGAGCGCGTGGCGTTGGTCGGCCCGAACGGCTCCGGTAAGACGACGTTGCTGCGGACTATCCTGCAGACCTTGCCGCCGCTTGAGGGGCGGGTGCGCATCGGCGCGGCCGTGCGCATGGGGTATTTCGCGCAGGTGCAGGCGGATCTGGATCCCCGGCTCACGATATTGGAGACGTTGGGCGAGGCGGGGATGGACCTGCTCAGCGAGGGGCGCGCGTTCCTGGCGCGTTACGGCTTCCGCGGCGATGAGGTCTTCAAGGAGATCGGCGTCCTCTCCGGCGGCGAGCGCGCTCGCGTGGCATTGGCGTTGCTCGCCCTGCAGCGGGCCAATTTCTTGCTGCTCGACGAGCCCACCAATCACCTGGATTTGCCCTCGCAGGAGACGCTCCAGGAGGTGATCGCGCACTTCCCCGGCACGGTGTTGCTCGTGAGCCACGACCGTTATCTGATTCGGCAGCTGGCGACGCACGTGTGGGCCATCGCCGATGGGACGGTGCACATCTTCGAGGGCTATCAGGCTTACGCGGACTGGCATCAGCAGCGGCGGGAAGGCGCCCCGGCGGCGCGGCAACTCGAAGAGCGCGCGCGCGCTGAACGGGAAGCTGCCCGTCAGGCTCAGCGAGAACAGCAGCGGGCTCAGGCGCGGCAGCAACAACGCCTTGAGGCGCTCGAAGCCGTCATCCATGAGCGCGAGCTGCACCTGCGCCAGCTCACACAGGCGCTGGAGGTCGCCGGACGCGCGCAGGACGTCACCCGCGTGGTCAAACTTGGCGCCGAGTACCGTCAGGTCGAGGCGGAGCTGAACACTCTGTTGGAAGAGTGGGGGGTGGTCGCCGGGGCAGTTGCGGAGTAAAGGGCGTAGATTGGATGTCAGGGGGCGAGACCATGGCCGAAGCACCGTTGCCAGAGCAAGCATTTTCTCCTTCCCGTGCGCCTGTGGAGGGCGGATGTCAGCGCGCTTACCGCATTGGATTGACGGGCAACATTGCCACGGGGAAGTCGAACGTGGGACAATTGCTCCACGCCCTGGGCGCGGCCTACATTGATGCGGACAGGGTCGCCCACGAGGTAATGGTTCCGGGCCAGGCGGCCTATCAGGCCGTCGTCGCGCACTTCGGCGCGCGCATCCTCGCGCCCGATGGCGCCATTGATCGCCGGGCGCTTGGCGCGATCGTGTTCAGCGATCCGGAGGAATTGCGCGAGTTGGAGCGCTGCGTGCATCCCGCCGCCATCGCCGAAGTCGAACGGCGCATTCAGGCCAGCACGGCGTGCGTGGTGGTGGTGGAGGCCATCAAGTTGCTGGAAAGCGGCATGGCGGAGACCTATGACGCCATCTGGGTGACTACCTGCCCTGAAGCAGAGCAAGTGCGGCGACTCCAGGAGAGCCGGGGGCTTGACCGCGTGGAGGCGTTGCGTCGCATTCATGCCCAGCCGCCGCAAGCGGAGAAACTCGCCCGCGCCGACGTGATCATTGATACGGGGGGGACCAAAGCCGAAACTCGCGCGCAGGTCCATGCGGCGTGGGCCAGGATCCCCTGTCACGCCGCACGTCAACCGTGAGGGTGTTCCCCAGATAAACAACAAGCCGCAGGAGCTCCCTGCGGCTTGCGGCAATCTCGCTACGTGGCTCAGTCCTCGCTGGCGCGGAATTCGCCGATAGCGTTGCCATCGGCATCCCCTAGCGTCAGTGTGTCGCCCTCGATCTGGAAGGTGGCTGCTGTGCGCAGCGCTGTGAGATAGGCGAATTCCTGATCCATGAGCCCTTCTGGATCCATGCAATACATCATCGTGCTGAAGGCCTCACCCATGGTGATTTGCTCGTCCTCCACCGTGTAGGAGCTGCCGTAGGTGTTGCAGCCGGCGTTGCCGCTGACTGCGCCATCCTCGAAGTGCAACGTCACGACGCTTTCGGGGATAAGGTCCGTGCCGTTCAAACGCACCAACGTCCAGCTCGTGCGGTTCAGATCTCCCGCCGAGGCTTTGGCGACGGCGCATCCCGACAGCAACATCAGCACTGCGACAGCGATCAACAGGTTTTTCATCTTATTGGCCTCCCTGGGCTTTAGATTTTGTGTGACCCGGACTACAGACGCGCGCCTCGATGTTTTTGTTCCCTGCAAGGGACCAGGCCTTTAGGGGTACAATTTCCTCAGCGCGCTTTGCGCCGTTGCGGTCAAGATTCAGAGCAGTGTGTACGTCCTGTAGTAACTGTTCAGTCACTGACTAAAAAACGCAGGATTTCCTGGCGACTGCTGAAGATTGAAAATCAACTTTTGCCTCTCTCTCCTCCTTCCCCACGGCATCTGCGCCGTTAGGGAGAAGGCAGGCGGAGGGGCGAATAAAACAATAAAACGCGAACGGTTGACAAATCGCTGGAGTTGTGTATACTTTGGCCTGCTAGCGGTGGAGCCTGCACTGACGTGAGCGAAGGGCGCGGAGCTTAACTGGACTCAAGACAGGTGGGCGAATTCTTGACCCTGCCGATGGCGGTGCTATAATGATGCAGCGCCGACGTAGCTCAATCGGCGGAGCATCCGCCTTGTAAGCGGAGGGTCGTGGGTTCGATTCCCACCGTCGGCTTTAAATTCGGGCAGATACCCAAGTGGCCAAAGGGGGCTGACTGTAAATCAGCTG
>JAAZNO010000632.1 GCA_012798275.1 Chloroflexota bacterium | reverse complement strand
GCGCGCGCGGTGGCGGAGATGCCCATTCTCGCCGAGTATCTGCTGCCGCTGGTGAAAGTCGGCGGTCGCGTGCTGGCGCAAAAGGGCGAAAGCGCCCCCGCCGAAGTCCAACGCGCGGAATGGGCCATCACCCAGCTAGGAGGACGGATGCGCCGGCTGACGCAGGTGGAGTTGTTGGGGCTGGCTGAGACGCGCTATCTGGTGCTGGTGGATAAAGTGGCTGTCACGCCGCCGCAATACCCGCGCCGTCCGGGGGTTCCCTCCAAGCACCCTCTCATGCCGAAGGTCCAAAGGCCGAAGGATGAGGAGTGACGCGCCACGGCTCTCGCGCTCAAAGGACCTCAAAGGACATGGAAGGGAAAAAAGCAGGGGAAAAAGAAGGGGGAAAAGTCATGCGACTGAGTTCACATTTCGATGTCGGAGCCGAGTGCGTTCTGTACGAGGGGGATTGCCTGACCCTGCTCAAAGAAATGCCGGATGATTTCGTGCAGCTCGTCGTCACCTCGCCGCCCTACAACCTGGGGAAGCCCTACGAGAGCCGCCTGGAGATCGAAGATTACCTCGCCCAACAGCGGCAGGTGATTGAGGAATCCGTGAGAGTGCTGAAGCCCCAGGGAAGTATTTGCTGGCAGGTAGGCAACTATGTGGATGAGGGCGAAATCATCCCGCTGGACATCGTCCTCTACCCGCTGTTTGCCGCGCTGGGTTTGCAGCTGCGCAACCGCATCGTGTGGCATTTTGGGCATGGGCTGCATGCCTCGAAGCGCTTTTCGGGGCGGTATGAGGTGATTTTGTGGTTCACGAAGACGGAGGACTATGTCTTCAACCTGGACGCCGTGCGGGTTCCCCAAAAATACCCTCAGAAGAAATACTTCAAAGGCCCGAAGAAGGGTGAACTATCCGGCAATCCCTTGGGCAAAAATCCCGGCGATGTCTGGGAAATTCCGAACGTCAAGGCCAATCACGTCGAAAAGACCCTCCATCCCTGCCAGTTCCCGGTGGAGTTGATTGAACGGCTGGTCCTGGCGTTGACAAACGCGGGTGATTGGGTTTTCGATCCCTTCATGGGGGTTGGGACGACTGCTATCGCTGCGCTGATGCATCAACGACAGGCGATAGGGGCAGAGATCATGCCGGAGTACGTGGAAATTGCCAAAGAGCGCTTGCGTCAGGCAGAGAACGGGCAACTCCGCATTCGCCCGATGGAACGTCCGGTCTATGACCCTCATGGCGCAGGGCCGCAAGTCCCTCCCCAGGTGATAGCGCTCAACAGCGCGCAGCTTCCATTGCTAGAAGAAAAACAGACGATGTACGATGCACCGTCAGAAACCGAGGAGACCCCATGAGAGTCGTGTACGAATACTCACATTTGGGTGGCGCCGAGATTCTGCAAGTGCATTACCCGCAACATCGCCGCGATATTTTCGAGATCATCGCCGGGGTACAGGCGCTCCGTACAAAAGCCAGCCGAGAGAAGACCAAGCAGAATCAAATGCTTTATGCGCCCACAGAGATGAATCGGCAATTCCGTGAAGGCTTCTATGCACGAGATTATCGGGAATTGCGTGACACCTACACTATCACGGTGCCGAATTCCACCCTCTCGATTCCGGGCGCATTCAAACAGATTGACTTTGTCAAAGACAACATCCTTGTCGAAGTTCAGTTCGGGAAATACGCCTTCATGTTCTACGATCTGGCGAAGTTTCAGTACTTCTTCAACGAGAACAAAGCCATCGCTGGGGTAGAGATTGTGCCCTGCCACAGGTTACAACGCCAGATGTCTTCTGGCGTGTCTTACGGCGAGCAGCTGGTTTATGATATTGAACGGCTGAAGCGGCATTTTCCGGCTGTGCCGGTGTGGGTAATTCTCATTGATGCCGACGAGGCCGCGCTTGCGGCGGAGGCTCAAACGCCCTGAACCGGCGTGACAATCCCGCCACTCACTTCGAGCAGCAACGCATTTTGGCGAAAGCTCGCCGGGAAAAGCTCCACATCGGTGGTGGCGAGGATGGTCTGCTCTACCTGCCCCAGCAATCCCAACAGAGTGCCGCGCCGCGCGCGATCCAGCTCGGCCAGGACTTCATCGAGCAATAAGATGGGCGCATCGCCGGTGATTTGTTGCAGCCAGTGCAGCTCCGCCATCTGCCAGGCGAGCACGGCGCTCCGCTGCTGCCCGCGTGAACCGAAATCCCCCAAATCCACGCCCTCCGAGAGGAAGCGAATGTCGTCCCGATGCGGTCCCATCAGAGTCACGCCGCGCGCCAATGCCTTCCCCCGCTCCTGGAGCAACATCTCCCGGTACTGGGACTCCAGGGCGACCAAATCGGGGTGATGCTGCGGCACCTGTTCCGCGGCGAGCGCCAACCGATATTGCACCGCCTGCGGCTGCGCGGCGGCAAACCCCGCGCGGTATTCCAGCTGCAACCAGGCTTTGCCGCCGGTCAATTCCTGATGGAAACGGTCGGCGTGCAGGGAAAGCGCCAGCAGGGCGCGCTGACGATAGACCGCCAGCAACACTCCCGTCTGGGCGAGGACACCCTCCAGCGGATCGAGCTGTGCGCGATCCCCGCCGTGGTCGCGCAAATGCCGCAAGAGCGCGTTGCGGCGGCTGAGCGCGGATTGGTAGCGCGCGAGCGCGATCACGTACTCCGGATACAGCTGCGAGAGGAGATCGTCGAGGCGCCGACGGCGTCCTGCCGGCGGACCGCCGGGCAACCCCACGTCCTCCGGCAAAAACAGCACCGTGTTCAAATGCCCGGCCAGATCGGCGCGCCGCACGGGATGGTTGTTGATGCGAATCCGCTTCCCCAGGCGCGCCTTGCCGTTGTTCATCTGAGCGCGCTGCAGCGTGATCTCGAGGGTCTCCGTCTGCCGCGCCTTGACCACTTCCGCCTGAACCTGCGCGAAAGGCATCCCGGCCTGGACGGCGGTCCAGTTGAGCAAATGCTGATCCGTCGCCGTGAGCGGCGAATGTCCCAGCGCGAGATACGCCAGGGCCTCCAACAGACTGGTCTTGCCCTGCGCATTGGCGCCCACAAGCAAAATCGGCGCCGCCGGCAGGTCCAGTTCCAGGCGGGTATAAGTGCGAAAATGGCGCAGGCTCAGACTTCGGACGTACATGGCTTGGACATTGTAACACGGATGCGATGGAGCGCGAATAAAACACCGAATGATGTTGCCTTTGGCGCGTCCTTGGGTAGAATGAGGCCATGCCAACGCCATTTCAACATCTCAATTACGCCAACATGATCCTGGAGGCGCCGGAGCTGCCCTCAATCTTGCGGGAACAGTTCCAGCGCCACAGCGGCGCGTTCTTCCTGGGGAACACCGCCGCGGATGTCCAGACGGTGACCGGGCAACCGCGCCCCACGACCCATTTCTACCGCATCCCCCCCTCGGGAAATCCCCGCGGGGAAGTCGCCCTGCTGCGCGCCTATCCCATGCTCGCGGACCCCTCGCAGCTGTCACCTGAGCACGCCGCCTTCATCAGCGGCTATCTGGCGCACCTCGTTTGGGATCAACGCTGGGCGTGGGACATCTACTGCCGCTACTATTACCGTCTGCCCGGCAATGGCGACCGGCTCGCCTGCCTCGTGGAGCATAATGCGCTGCGCGTGTGGCTGGATCGCCAGGCCGAGGCGCAGCTGGAAACGCGGCCCTGGCTTCTGCCCGCTCTTCAACAGACGCAGCCGGGGGATTGGCTCCCCTTTGCCGGCCCCGACGCGCTGCGGACGTGGCAGAGCTGGATCGTGGAGCAGCTGGCGCATCCAGGGACCGCACAGACCGTCGCGGTGTTTGCCGCGCGAGACGGCGTCCCCGTGGAGCAGCTGGAGCGGGCCACCCAACGCCTGAGCGTCCAGGCGGAATCGGCTGCCGTCCCCCCGCCGTTGCAGGCGGTCGCGCCGTATGAGGCGCGCGCCTTGCAGGAGAGCCTTGCCGTGCTGCGTCACTTCTGGCGCTGCGAGCCGGAATTCTGGGAAAGCGAGCTCCCATGGCTGAACGACCTCACGCTCGCCGGTCCGCCGCTCGCGGCAGCTCCCTTCCGCCATGGCTGATCCCACAAGTTCCAGACGCTCTCTGCCGCTGAAGGCGCTACAGCCCAGCCAGCTCTACATCAGCGTCGCCAAACTCGCCGCCGTCGCAGCGCGATGGCAGCCCCCCTCGCTGGAAACGCTAGAGCCGATCCCCATCAAAGCGCTCGACGGCCGGCTGGTGCTCACCGACGGGCACACGCGCGCTTACGCCGCCTTGCGGCATGGCTTCACGGAAATCCCCATCGTCTGGGATGAGGAGGCGTTGGATTGGGACGCTTATCGCATCTGCGTCGCCTGGTGTCTGGAGGCAGGCATCACGACGGTCATGGATCTGGCGGAACGTCTCCTCACGGCTGAGGATGATGAGGTACTGTGGCACGAGCGCTGCCGGGTGATGCAGGCGACGCTCGCCGTGCAACGCGAGGCCAACGGCTCGGGGGCATGAACCAGGGGCGGCAATCATCCTTCAACCGTCACCGCCGCGCGCGGGGCTCAGAGCGAAAAGGGGTCTTCCGTATCAGGGACATCGGCGAGCTCTGAGGGTGCGGAACGCGGCATCGTGCGCCACCATCCCATCAAGCCCGCGAACACCAACACCAGCCCCCACAGCAACTGCGGCAGATCGTACACCGCGATCATCCCCAGCACCGAAGTCAACGACGCCAGAAAGGTGAGGTCCGACTGCCGCTGCTGCAGCACGGCGAGGTAATCCAACATCACGAAAGCGGTAAAGGCCAACACCAGGCCCCCGGCCGCCATCAACAATCCGCTCATCACCCGCAAAAGCGGTCGTTGCCGGCGCTGAATGACGCTGCTCTGCAATTCGGCGACCTCATTGACAAAGGACTCGGCGTCTCGCCAATCCCATCCCTGTCGCCTGGCAACCTCAAAGGTGACCGTTTGCGGCTTGACGCCGCCCGCCAGCTGCTCCACCACATAGGCCTCGAGAGCGGCGTGAGTTTCGAAGGCGGCTACGGGATCGTCCATTGCAGATAGACCCTCTCATGCGGCTGGGAATGCGTAGAACTCAGCGATCAGCGCGGTCTCGTGTTTGCGCAGATGCACCCAAGGCAAACCTTC
>JAAZNO010000631.1 GCA_012798275.1 Chloroflexota bacterium | reverse complement strand
TCGCCAAAGTCATCCCCCGTGGCAAGACCGGCGAAGTGACCGTCGTCGGCGAGCTGACCGGGGCGAGCGTGGGCGAGTCGCTGCGACTGCGCGGCGTGTGGATTGAGCATCCCCGCTACGGCCGGCAATTCCAGGTGCGGGAGTACGCCGTGCAGCTGCCCGCGACCCTGGAGGGGCTGCGCAAATACCTCGGCAGCGGCTTGATCCGCGGCATCGGCCCCGTCAACGCCCGGCGGATCGTGGACTACTTCGGCCTGCAAACGCTCGACGTCATCGAGCGAGACGTCAATCGCCTGTGCGAAGTGCCGGGCATCGGCGAGAAACGCACCGCAAGCATCGCCGCCGCCTGGGAAGAGCAAAAACAGATCAAGGAAATCATGCTCTTCCTGCAGAGCCACGACGTGAGCACGGGCCTCGCGGTGAAAATCTTCAAGCAGTACGGCGATGAAGCCATCACCATCGTCCAAAACACCCCCTATCGGCTGGCGAAGGACATCTGGGGAGTGGGCTTCAAGACGGCGGACAAGATCGCGCGGCAGATGGGCATCGCGCACGACGCGCCGCAGCGCCTCGAGGCGGGACTGCGCTACACGCTCAGCGAGCTGAGCGACGAGGGGCACTGCTTCGCCACCCGGCCGCAGCTGCTGGAAGCCGCCGCGCAGCTGCTGGAGGTTCCCGCCGCGCCGTGCGAAGCGGCCCTGGCGGCCCTCCTCGCCGCCGAAGAAGTCATTGCCGAAGAGGAAGCCATCTACCTGCCGCCCTTCTTCCAGGCCGAACAGAGCGTCGCCGCCAAACTCCAGCTGCTCCTGCACAGCTCGCGCGATCGGCTGAGCGACTTCCTGGCGCTGGATTGGGAGCGCGCCTGCGCCTGGCTGGACGGACGCAACAGCTTCCAGCTCGTAGAAGCGCAGCGCCGGGCGGTGAAAATGGCCCTCACGGAGAAAGTCGCCATCCTCACCGGCGGGCCGGGGACCGGCAAGACGACGATCACCCGCGCTATCATCCAGCTCCTGCAATCCAGGGGACACACGGTACTGCTCGCCGCGCCGACGGGGCGCGCCGCCAAGCGCCTGAGCGAGCTCACCGGCCTCGAGGCCAAAACCCTGCACCGGCTGTTGGAATTCAAACCCATGCAGGGCCATCGCTTCCTCCGCGATCAGGAAAATCCCCTCGACGCCGACCTCATCATCGTGGACGAGACCTCCATGATTGACCTGCTGCTCATCCATCACCTGCTCAAGGCGGTGGAGGCGGGCAGCCATCTGCTGCTGGTCGGCGATGGGGATCAGCTCCCCGCCGTCGGCCCCGGCAACGTCTTGCAGGATCTCATCGCCAGCGGCGTGATACCGGTGACGCGGCTGGAGACGATCTTCCGTCAAGCGGACGACAGCTACATCATCGTCAACGCCCATCGCATCAAACGGGGCGAGCTGCCGCTCTTTCCGCCAGAAGCGCGGGATTTCTTCCTCTTTCGACAGGAAGACCCGGAACAGGCGGCGGCGCTGGTGCTCGACATCGTCACCCGGCGCATTCCTGAGAAATTCGGGCTGGACGCGGAACGCGATGTGCAGGTGCTCAGCCCCATGCATCGCGGCGCGGCAGGCGTGGCGGCGCTC
>JAAZNO010000002.1 GCA_012798275.1 Chloroflexota bacterium | reverse complement strand
GGCGTCCGACCGCCGCTGCACCTGTTGGAAAAATCACAGCCCGGTTGTCCAGAACCGCCGGCCGCCGCCACCCGCCTTCTCGACGCCACGCTAGCGGTCCGCTTGCGAACGGCCTGGCCTTCTTGGACAGGAGACGCGGTCGGACACCTCAGCACCGCGCTGGCGGGGCCGGGACGTACGCTCAGCTGGTTCCTGGGGATCAACTCAGCGAAGCTGCCGCGCTTTGCCGTCGTCGTGCTGCTGGAAAATGCCGCCGATCCCGAGATCGCCGCTGACATCGGCGCGCAGCTGCTGCACGCCGCGGTAGCGCCGCCTGCAGCCGCCCCCTAGAGCTCAGTGGAAAAATCCACAGATTCCCCACTGCGGGCAGAAACGGCTCCCCGTAAAATGTCCGCCAGAGAATAAGTTTGACAAAGTTGGATTCTAACATATTATAGAGATAGGTTAAAATCGCAGCGTGACCATGGGCCTGCGGTTCACCAACCTGGCGTTTCCTACCGGTTAGAGACGTTTTCTACAAGTTAGATTTGTTTTCACTGCCCTGTCGTGTAAATCCCAGGCAAGAATCCGCTCACCGCAACCAGGCAGTCCACAAGGAGTGTGAAAATGAGAGAAACAATCTTGCTGATCGAAGATGATGAAGCCCTGGCGCAGCTGGTGCAGCTGCTGCTGGAACGCGCCGGCTACAATATCGTGGCGGCCAACGATGGCGAGACCGGACTGCAACTGGCCCGTGAAATGGACCCCGATCTCGTCTTGCTGGACATTCTCATGCCCGGCATGGACGGCTGGCACGTCCACGAAGCCCTGCAAAACATCACCGATGCTCCGGTCCTCTTCCTCACCGCCTTGGGCGATGAACACAACATCACCTATGGGCTGGGCCTCGGCGCCGACGACTACATCGTCAAACCCTTTGGCTACAAAGAGCTGGTGACGCGCGTCAAGGCGGCGCTCTCGCGCGCCCGGCGCGCTAAAGGCGCCCAGAGCATTTTCCAGGCTGGCGCGCTCTGGGTCAATCAGGACACCCACGAAGTCAAAGTCAACAAGCGCGTCGTGACGCGCACGCCCACGGAATTTGCCCTCCTCTCGGCGTTGATTCAGGATCCCGGGCGTACCGTGAGCCATGACACGTTGTTGCGACGGGTGTGGGGCCCAGAATATGCCAACCGGCGCGATTACCTCAAGCTTTACATCTGGTATCTGCGCCAGAAAATCGAGGACGATCCCCGCCAACCGCGCTACATCATCAGCGAACGGGGACAGGGATACCGGCTGCTGGTGGAACCGTCCGAAGAAGGTATCCCCGATCAAGAGGAATAGCCCGGCATGTTGTGGCGCATCGGTAGCTGGCGCTTCGATCTCCGCTCCGCTTTGCTGGGAGCGCTGGTCGCCTGGGCCATCGCCTGGATACTCTACCGCCGCCGCGCCGTCATAGGACAAAGGCTGGAGCAGCTGCGCGCTCCCTTCAAGCGCTGGTGGGCCCGCAATCAACGCAGCACCGGTGAGAAATATCTGGCGGCACTCCAGGAACAGTTGCGACGGCTGCTGTTGTTTGCTCCCGAAGACCCCCTGCAGGTCTTCGTCCCCCCTCAATTTCTGGCGCCGGCCGCCTTACCTGCCACCCTCGCCGAGGCAGATGAGGGGCCCTCGACTGTGCTGCTCAGTCACGAGGCACTCCTCCACGGACATGCACGCCTGAGCCTCTATGGCGAACCGGGAACCGGGCGCACCACGGCTCTGGCCATGCTGGTGTGGCTCATCGCCGAACACGATCTCCAGCAGCAACGACCTTACCAGCGTTTCCCCTTGTGGATTGATCTGGCGCTGGCCGGTGAACTTCCAGACGCCAAAACCGCGCCGGTGCAGGTCCTCGCCGATATGGCGGCCCGCTTCATGCCGCAAGCCCTTCCCAAATGGCTGATCACTCAACTACGCACGCAACCCTCCCTCATCCTCGTGGATAACTGGGATGCGACGCCCCTCGAACAGCGGCGGACGCTGGCTGAGTGGCTGAATCAGGCTGCCACGGCCCTGCCGCAAAGCCTCTGGATCATCGCCACCGGCCCCGAAGGGTATGGGCCGCTCGTCGAGGCGGGGTTCACGCCGTTGCAGATTCAACCGGCGCTCAACCAGGACACGCCGGTGCGACTGCACACCGGTTGGAGCCACGCGCTGGGCCTCCCCGAAACCGAATTTCCCGAAGAGGACCTGGAGATCATGCGCTGGGCCATTGCCGCCGGCGATACCTTCGCTGAACAAACCCTGCGCGTCAACCTCTACTTGCGCTATCAGCAAATGCCCTATCGCCCGGTCGAAGTCCTGGAAGCGCTGCTGCGCACTCTCTATCTGCCCATCTCCGGGCTGGAAGATGCCCCCGAAAATATTCCAGCGGCCCAGGAACTGGCGATCACCCTCCTGGCGCAGCTGGCGCGCATTCTGCGGCTCGAGAAACGTCCCGTTACACCAGCCATCCTTCAGGAGCTGCTCGAGCGCTTGACGCCCCTCACCGATAAACAAGACAAACTGCCGGCAATCGTCCGCAAGGCCATTCAAAGCACCCCGCTCCTCGATCACTCAGGCAAAAGCGTGCACTTTATCCATCCTCTATGGGAAGATTTCCTCACCGCCAAAGCTCTGGCAGCCGAAACAGCGGAGACCAATCAGGAGCCCATTTTACTCCTGGAGCACCTCTACGACCCGGAATGGCGGTTCCTCCTCGAGTGCTACGCCGGCCTCAGCGACGCCGAGCCCTTGATCAAAGCCCTGTTGCGCGAGGGGCTGACCCTGGTGGACCAACCCGACGCGCGCCGGGCTCAGGAGGCACTGTTGCTGGCAGCGCGTTGGACGGCACGCTCGCCAGAGGATGTCCAGTGGCGCAGTTACGTGATCAAGGCGCTGGTGCAAGTTATCATGAAGCCGGCCCTTGACGCTGAGTTGCGGCTGCGACTCGCCGAAGCGCTGGCGTTGGTCGCCGGCGAGGAAGCCTATCCCTTCTACCAGATGGCGCTGCGTCAGCCGGCGTTGCCCGTTCGCCTCGCGGCGTTGCGCGGCATCGGCTGGACCGGCAGCGTGAAAGACTTGAAGCTGCTGTCCGCCGCGTTCAGAGATTCGCATCGAGAGGTGCAGGAAGCCGCCCTGCGCGCCATTGGCGATTTGGGCATACCAGAAGCCTACCGCTTTCTGGCCCAGCTCCTGCCCCAGGCCAGTGACGAGCTGATGTTGGTGATCGCTGAAATTCTGGCCCGACAGCCTGAAAGTTGGGGCTTATTGAACGAGGCCACGACCGCTGACGATTTGCTGGTGCGCCGCGCCGCAGCCTATGGCCTGGGCTTCATTCGAGAGCCCTGGGCGCGGGAAAGGCTCCAGCAGCTGGCCCGCGATGACTCCCAATGGCTGGTGCGCTCCGCTGCGGAAGCTTCCCTGAGCGTCCAACAGCCCTCGACCAATGTCGCGCTCGCCCCACCCCAGCCGGAGCAGCTCCAATGGCTGATGGCCTGGGCCGCCAAACATGGATTGGGCCTCGGCGTTGGCGAGGCGGCGCTGCAACTCCTGCTCCATGCAGTCCAGGTGGGGGACGCGACCTCCCGCATCCTGGCAGCACGCACACTCGGCCAGATCGGACGCCCGGAACACTTGCCCGCGCTGCAAGCGCTGAACGAAGAGCAGGACCCGGCCGTGCAACAGGCGGCCATGCAAGCCATCCAGCAGATTGAATCGCGCTATCGGGGAATCCCAGAGCCACCAGCCCCCGCGCCAGAAGGCACAGAGCTTACGCAGCCCTAAACTTTAACTGAAAACGCGGCTGGATCGTATCTCCAGCCGCGTTGACAATTCCTCAGGGCATTACTCCTCCACCGCCTCTGGAGGGGACCAATCGAGCTCATAGCCGTCGCCGCGCAAGAGCTCCCATGCCAGGACGCGATAGGCCACCGAGCCTTTGGAGCGCGGGGCGTAATGGATGCCCGGCTCGCCATAACTCGGCGCTTCGCTGAGCCGAATGCTGCGCGGGATGAGAATGTGAAACACCAGGTCGGGGAAGTGCTTCTGCACCTCGGCGACGACTTCTCGCCCCAGCGTCGTCCGCTTGTCAAACATGGTCATCACCACGCCCCGCAGCGCCAGGCGCGGATTGAGACTGCGTCGCACCAGCTCAAGGGTGTGCATCAGCTGCGAGAGTCCTTCCAGGGCCAGGTATTCACACTGCACAGGCACAATGACGCCATCGGCCGCGCACAAACCGTTAACGGTGAGAATGCCCAACGAGGGCGGCAAGTCAATCAGAATGTAATCGTAGCCGTCAACGCCTTTGAGGCCCAATTGCAAGCGCTCCGCACGAGCTTTGGCGTCGGGGAGGCTGTTCAACTCCACCGAGGCCCCCGCCAGAGCCGGCGCGCTCGGCAGCAGATCCAGGCCTGTCCACCACGTCTGGCGGATGATCTCCTGAGCCGTCACACTCCCCAACAACGCCTCATAGGAAGAAACCTCAACGGTGCGCGGATCCAGGCCCAGACTGGTGGTGGCATTGCTTTGCGGGTCAATGTCTACAACAAGGACGCGGAATCCCCAATCCGCCATCGCCGCTGCCAGGTTGACGACGGTGGTGGTTTTGCCCACGCCGCCTTTCTGATTTGCAAATGCATACGTTCGCATAAGCCCTCGTACTTGGTCAAACATCAATTGAGGGGTAAATTCTGTCCGCCGTAATCCGACCCGGGCGCGTCTCACCCCTATATGTATGGGCAGCAGATTGATAAATTACCACATATAGGGAAAACCCGCCTCGGGGTTTTCTTAACGAACTGACGCCCCGACCCATCCAAGCAGCCTTGACAAAGTACTCGTCAGCGCCAGTCCCAGTTGCAGATTTCCAGGTCTTCGGCGGTAGGAATGCTGTCCCAACCCACGCGCCCGATCGAGCGCGAGGCAATGCACGCCGCCAGGTGGGCTGCCAGGCGGGGATCGGTCCCCTCCGCCAAAGCGCAGAAAAACGCGGCCGCGAAGATGTCGCCGGCGCCCGTCGGGTCGAGTTCAGGCACACGCAGCGCCGGAAAAAGATAAGGGCGGCCATCGCAATAGAGCGTGCCCCCCATGTAGCCATCGGTCACGACCAGATAGCGGGTAAGGTGCGCCCACCGTTCGGCGAGAGCGCGATCCCCACGCAGATCCTCCAGGCTCAGGACCACCGCCGAAGCCAGGGGCAACAACGCCTCCGCTTCAAGCCAGGGCCGGGGCACGACCCGATCCGCCGCATCCCGCTGCCGCATCCACCCCTGTGGAGTCAGCCCGACAAAAGCGCGCCCCGCGAAAAAACTCACCCATTCGGGCGCACACTCCCCGGCGACGGGACCGATGTGCACCAACGGCACCGAACGCCATTCGG
>JAAZNO010000630.1 GCA_012798275.1 Chloroflexota bacterium | reverse complement strand
TACGCCCGCCTGCAAAACCCCACAAAAAAAGTTCCCCTTCCCCGCGTGCGCGGGGGGAAGGGGCCAGGGGATAGGGGGCAAAAGTTGATTCTCAATCTTCAGCGATCACCAGGAAATCTTGCGTTTTTTAGTCAGTGGCTGAACAGTTACCCGGTGAGCCATAGCCCGTGAGCAGAGGCTGCAACAGCTCACCGCTGCGGCTGGGGATAGAATCCCCAGCCTGACGGGAGCCAACCGCGCTGAAGCGCGTTGTTTGAGGATGTAGCAGCCCTGGGGGCCAGGAATTTCTGATCTGATTCGTGAAATTCGTGTTCATTCGGGGCCATTTTCGAAGGAGCTCTCCATGCACGACAGAATTTTAGCCGCACTCGAAAGCAGCACGG
This sequence comes from Chloroflexota bacterium, assembly GCA_012798275.1. Lineage (GTDB taxonomy): Bacteria > Chloroflexota > Anaerolineae > B4-G1 > SLSP01 > JAAZNO01. Next base: position 2,103 of record JAAZNO010000630.1, on the reverse strand, counting down.
CGGACTACACAGAAATCCGCCTGGAAGAAAAGGAAGCCACCTCCGTGGCCTTTCGCGGACGGGAATTGGAAACCGTCAGCCATGTCATTGACGCCGGCGGCATCGTGCGCTGCCTCTGCCGCGATGGCGGATGGGGCATCGCCACCTTCAACAACCGCGACGCCCTGGTGGAAAAAGTCGCACAGGCCGTGCAATGCGCTCGCGCCGCCAGGAGCGACACTCCCATCGAACTGGCGCCCATCCCCATCGCGCAGGATCGCCTCACGGTGACGCTGGAGCGCGATTTCAGGGGCGTTCCCCTTGCGGAGAAAAAGGCGCTCGTGGAGGGCTACAATGCCCTGCTGTTCGGTGCCAGCGACCGCATCGTGGACACCACCTGTCGCTACAACGACAGCTTCAGCCGGGTCACCTTCGCCAGTTCCGAGGGCGCCTTCATTGAAGAGGAGCGCCCCATGGTGGTGCTGCTCTTTGTGGCGACGGCCCGCGACGGCGACAATGTCCAACAGGCGCACGAGAGCTATTCCCGCCTGGCGGGCTACGAAATGGCGCAGGGACTCGAAACGCTCGCCGAAACCGTCGCGCAGCGGGCGACGGCACTGCTGAGGGCCGAAAGCGTCGTCGGAGGACGCTATCCGGTGATCATCAATCCCCAGCTGGCCGGTGTCTTCATCCACGAGGCCTTTGGACACCTTTCGGAAGCCGACTTCCTCTACGAAAATCCCGCCGCGCGGGAGATGATGACGCTCGGACGCCGTTTCGGGCCGGATTTCCTCACCGTTTTCGACGACGGCAGCCTCCCCGGCCTGCGCGGCACCCACAAGTACGACGACGAAGGCACCCCCACCCGCCGCAATGACCTCATCCGCAACGGCATCCTGGTCGGCCGGCTCCACTCCCGCGAGACGGCGGCGAAGATGGGCGAGACGCCCACCGGCAACGCCCGTGCTGTCAACTATCGCCACGCGCCCATTGTGCGGATGACGAACACGGCCATCGCGCCGGGGACCACGTCCTTGGCCGACATGCTCCGCGACATCGAACTCGGCATCTATGCCTGCGACGCTTACGGCGGCACCACCGAGCTGGAATCCTTCTCCTTCAGCTCCGGCTACGCCTACATGATCCGCCACGGGCAGCTCGCTGAAATGGTGAAAGACGTGATCCTCGCGGGTAACCTGTTCACCACGCTGCAGAACATTGACGCCATCGGCGATGATTTCCAGTGGTCGCATCCCGGCGGCGGCTGCGGCAAGAATGGACAGGCGCCTCTGCCGGTGGGCATGGGCGCGCCGCACGTCCGCATTCAGAACGTCGTGATTGGGGGGAAATAGCCATGGACATGCTCCAACGCTTGCAGGCGCAGGCAGAACAGGTCGAGGTGTTCCACATTCAAAGCGAATCCACCCGGGTCCGCTTCGAAGCCAATTCTCTGAAGGCCAGCCAGGTGGAAGAGATCAGCGGCCTGGCAGTGCGCGTGGTCAGGGACGGACGGATGGGTTTCACCGCCTCCAGCGATGTGACGGCGACCGAAAAGCTGCTGGCGAACGCCCTGGAGTCCGCCGCTTACGGCGACCCCACGCCCTTCGCCTTCCCCGGCCCGCAGGACGCTCCCGACGTCGCCTGTTACGATCCGCGCATCGCGGAGCTGAGCATCTCCCGCCTGGTAGAAATCGGCCAGGAGATCATGGCGTACCTGCGGGAAGTGGATCCCGAAGGCATGGTCAGCGTGGAGCTGCAACGCGGGGTGGAGCGCTACACCCTGCGCAATCACACCGGCACCGAGGTCGCCGTCACGCGCACGCCGCTCACGATCGTCTACAGCGTTGATCGCGTGAAAGGCGACGACGTGCTGATGGTGTACGACGTGCAGGGCGCCACCCTTTGGAATGAGGCGTTCATGGCACCGGTACAGCGCCTGGCCGAAAAACTGCGGCTCGCGCAACAGGTCGTCCCCCTGCGCGCCGGACGTATGCCGGTGCTTTTCTCGCCCGCGGGAGCGCTCGTGCTGGGCTATCCGCTGATGTTAGGACTCAGCGGCAAGAACGTGGTAAAGGGCGTCTCACCGCTTGCGGGGCGCAGCGGCGAGCAGGTCTTCGATCCGCG
>JAAZNO010000097.1 GCA_012798275.1 Chloroflexota bacterium | reverse complement strand
TCCGTGGCGATAGACAGCGCCGCTTGCAGACAGGCCATGCTGTTTTCCAGGTCATCGGGCCCGTAAGCGCCGCCCATCTGCAGGAGAATCGTCACCTCGGCGCGGCGATCCCCCAGGCGACGGGCCAGCTCCAGCGCCTGCTGCCCCGTCCAACGCCACGCCGGGTCGCTGCGCAGGTTGTAGAGATTGGTCAACGCCATCAGCGCGCGCATCTCGCGGTGCGCATCGCCGAGCTGCCGCGACAGTTCCAGCGCCTGCTGGGCCATTCCCATCCCGCGCTCCAGCTCCTCCCGCTCCTGGATGCTGCCGACGCCCGGCTGCTCCAGCAGGGCGTCAATCATCAGCGCAGGCTCGTCGGGCAAACGCTGCGCCAGTTCCAGCATGACGCGCGCGTCATTGCGCCCCGTTTCGATGTCGCCGAGCAAGTAGAACGTTTCCCGCCGCTGGTCAAGCACCTGGAAACGCTGCCTCTGGAGAGCGCGACGCGCCGCCTCGTCCGTCGCAGCCGCTTCCAGCTCCCCCAAGAGTGCCAGGGCCGCCGTGTATTGCTCCAACGCCTCCGCATTGGCATAGACGCGCCGCGCCTGCTCCGCCGCCTTGAGCGAGAAATCCAGCGCCTTTTCCAGACAGCCCGCCTGCCGGTAGTGATACGCCACCATCCCATACCGTTGCGGACGTTCCCCCTCGGTTTCCAGGAGGGATTCCAACGCCTCCGCCACTCTGAGATGATAGGTGACCCGTTGCGGGCTGAGCAGGCTCTCATACGCCACTTCCCGTAGCAGCAGCGAGATGAAGGCATATTCCATGCCCCACTCGGGCACGCGCTGCCGTTCCTGGATGAGCTGCTCGCGCTGCAGATATGTGAGATGCTGCCGCAACGCTTCGGTCTCGGGGATCAGCACCTGCAGCACCCGCTCCCAAAACACCGACCCGATGACGGCCGCGGCCTGCAGGACGTGCCGCACGTCCGGCGGCAGCCGATCGAGCCGCGCCAGCAGCAAGGTCTGCAGGCTCTCCGGCAAGTCGAGAGAGGTGATGGGGCACGTCAACTTCCAGGCGCCCGTCTCGCTATCTCGCACCAACACCCCCTGCGCGATGAGCGCATTGGCCAGCTCGTGCAGATAGTAGGGATTCCCCTCCGCCCGCTGCAGGACCATCTGGCTCACCTGCTCCGGCAAAGTCTTCGCGCCGATCAGCCAGTCGAGCAGCTCGAGGCTTTCCTCCGCACTCAGCGGCGGGAGGGAAAGATATGTCAGCCGATGCGGGAACTCAGTGCTCACGTAATGCTGAAAATTCCACACCGGCGAGTTGCGGTCGGGGCGGAAGACGACCAGCCAGAGCACCGGCAGGGTGTCGCAAAGCGGCAGGCACTCCTGCAACAATTCCAACGACGTGCTGTCCACCCATTGCACGTCAGAGAAGAACAACACCAGCGAGCCCTGGTGGGCCAGGACCGTCACCCAGGCGCGCACCGCGCGGAAAAACTGCCGTTTGAGGCTTTCGGCATCGAGACGCCCCAGCAGGTCCGTGAATTCCGCTTCCAGGGGCAGGGCTAGCAACGCCGCCAGGAAAGGATACGTCTCCTGGTAGCTCG
>JAAZNO010000629.1 GCA_012798275.1 Chloroflexota bacterium | reverse complement strand
TTAGAAGGGACATTCTTCCCGGTCCATGCCACGCCGGAACGCTGGGGCTGGCTCGCGCTTTCCGCCATCATCGGCCTGGCGCTGGGCGACGGGCTGCTCTTCTACGCCTACACGCTGATCGGGCCGCGCTTGGCGATGGTGTTGATGGCAACCGTGCCCGTCATGAGCGTCCTCCTGGCGTGGCTCTTCCTGGGCGAGACGCTGAACACGACCGAATTGCTCGCCATTTTCATCACCGTCATCGGCGTGGGATGGGTGGTGCTGGAGCGGCAACCGGCGGAGGATGACACGCAGCGCCGGGCGTCGGTGCCGGGCCTCCTCTGCGGATTGGGCGCGGCGGCGGGACAGGCGGTAGGGCTGATCCTCTCCAAGCGGGGCATGACCGGCGATTTCCCCGCGTTGTCGGCGAGCCTCATCCGCGTGACGGTCGCCAGCCTCAGCGTCTGGATCATCGCCCTGCCGCGACGCGAGGTCGGCAGCACACTTCGGGCGCTGCGCGACCCTCAAACCCGCAATCCCATCTTGCTGGGGACCATTTTCGGCCCGTCCCTGGGGATGACGCTCTCGCTCGTGGCGGTGCAGCTGAGCGAGGTGGGCATCGCCTCGACCTTGATGGCGCTCAGCCCCGTGATGATGCTTCCCATCGCCCACTGGCAGCTGCAGGAACACATCACGGTGCGCGCCGTTATCGGGACCCTTGCCGCCATGTGCGGCGTGGGGATGCTCTTTCTGCTGTAAAAGGTAAAGGTCGCCATTCTATGAAAAATGTTCTGTATCGGCTGAGTGGACTCCTCTGCCTGGCGCTGTTGGCCGCTTGTGGGACCAGTCACCGCGACATCACGCCGCTTTCCCCGCCCCCATCGCCGACCCCCTCGCCCTTCCCGCTGACCTTCGAGGGGGAAACGGCCTTCGGCTGGGTGCAGCGACAATGTGACCTGGGGGCTCGCGTCACCGGCAGCGAGGCCAATCGTCAGGCCGGCGACATGGTTCTGGCGGAGCTGGCGGCACAAGGTTGGACGACGGCGGAGCAGACGTTTACCTACCAGGGGACGCTGGTGCGCAATCTGCTCGCCTGGCGCGGCGAGGGGACGTCGGCCCTCCTCGTCGGCGCACACTACGATTCCCGTCGCGCCGCCGACATGGAAGATCCCAGCGTGCCGGTCATGGGCGCGAATGATGGCGCCAGCGGCGTCGCGGTGCTGTTGGAGCTCGCCCGTGTCCTCGACTGGGGCACGCCGGACACTCGCCTGTATCTGGCTTTCTTCGACGCGGAGGACAACGGTCGGCTCGCCGGGTGGGATTGGATCGTGGGATCGCGCTACATGGCGGAGCACTGGGGAGAGGCGGGCGAGCCGCCGCTCACGGCCATGATCCTGGTGGACATGGTCGGCGACGCTGATCAGCAGCTCTATTACGAGGGTCAATCGGATGCGGTGCTGCGCGAGCAGCTCTGGAGCCTGGCGGGGACGCTAGGGTATGGCGAGCGCTTCATCCCGACGCCCCGCTACACCCTGCTCGACGATCACCTCCCGTTTTTGGAGCGCGGCATTCCAGCGGTAGACCTCATTGACTTCGACTACCCGTACTGGCACACCACCCAGGATACCCCCGACAAAGTGTCGGCAGAGAGCCTGGAAGCGGTCGGACGCACGCTGGAGGTCTGGCTGGAGGACGCGGCCCTTCGAAAATGACCCGCCCCATTTCGGGCGCCCGTGCAGACGTCAGGCGCCCTTCCAGGGCTGCATTTCCTCCCAGTTCGCCCCCGTCTCAACGTCCACTTTGAGCGGCACGCGCAAGTCGAAGGCGCCCTCCATGCACGCCCGCATCAGCGCCACCGCCTGCGGCACTTCCTCGGCCGGCGCCTCGACGACCAGCTCGTCGTGGACCTGCAGGATCATCCGCGCCTGCAATCCCTGCTCCCTGAGCGCGGCGTGAAGCCGTAACATCGCCAATTTGATGATATCGGCAGCAGTGCCCTGAATGGGCGTGTTGATGGCCATCCGTTGCGCGGCCTGCCGCTGATTGACACTGGCCGGGCTGCCCGGCGCCAGTTCCGGGAAATAACGCCGCCGGTTGAGCAAGGTTTCAACGTAGCCGCGCTGCGCCGCCTCGCGCTGCACCTGTTCCATGTACGCGCGCACGCGGGGGAATTGGGCGAAATAGCGCGTGATGAACTCCTCCGCCTTGGGGACGCTCACGCCGATCTGCCCGGAGAGGCCATACGCGGTCTGGCCATAGATCAGCCCGAAGTTGACGGCCTTGGCAATCCGCCGCATATCGTAAGTCACCTCGGAGAGCGGCACGCCGAACACCGCCGCGGCCGTGCGCGCATGGACGTCCTCCCCGCGCATGAAGGCCTCGATCAGGCCCGGGTCTTCGGAGACGTGCGCCATCACCCGCAGCTCCACTTGCGAGTAATCCGCGCTGATCAACGCCCAACCCGCCGGCGCCACAAAAGCACGCCGCACCCGTCGCCCCTCTTCGGTGCGGATGGGGATGTTCTGCAAATTGGGATTGGCAGACGAAAGCCGTCCCGTCACGGTCCCGACCTGATTGTAGGAGGTATGCACGCGCCCGGTCTCCGGGTGCACCAGGGCAGGCAAGGCGTCCACATACGTGGATTTGAGTTTGGAGAGCTCCCGATGCTCCAAAATGCGCTCAACGATGGGATGGGAGCCGCGCAAGCTCTCCAGCACCTCGGCTCGCGTCGAATAATGCCCGGATTGCAGCTTCTTCACGCCGCGCGCTGACAGGCCCAGCCGCTCAAACAAAATCACCGAGAGCTGTTGCGTGGAATTGATGTTGAAGGGTTCGCCGGCCAGCTCGTAGATGTCCGCCTCCAGACGCGCGAGACGATCGGCGAGCTCAGCGGAAAGCGCCTCCAGCCAGGCCAGATCCAGATGCACTCCCGTCATTTCCATGTCCATGAGCACTTCGATGAGCGGCATTTCCAGCTCGTGCAAGAGCCGCTCCTGCGCGTGCGCCTCCAACTCGGCCTGCAGGAGCGGCATCAGGCGCAGGCTCATGTCCGCGTCCGCACCGGCGTAGGGCACGACCTGCGCCAACGGGATGGCGTCCATGGACTTCTGCTCCTTGCCACTGCCGATGAGGGCCGCGATCTCCGTCATCTGGACGCCAAGCCGCACCCACGCCAGGTTCTTCAAGCCCAGATTGGGCGAATCGGGGTTGATCAGCCACTCCGCCAGCATCGTGTCGAAGGACAGGCCCGCCAGCGAGAGGCCAGCCCGGCGCAGGACTTTGGCGTCATATTTGAGGTTGTGCCCGATCTTGGGCAGGGAGACGTCCGCGAACAGCGGGCCAAGATGGTGCTGAAGCTGCTCCAACGTCAGTCGCGGCTCACCGGAGGGCGCGCGCAACGGCACGTACCAGGCCTCGCCGACGCGATGGGTCAACGAGAGACCCACCAGCGTTGCCAGCATGGCGTCAGTGCCCGTCGTCTCCGTGTCCACCGCGAGAAGCGACGCCTCAACGCGCAAGCGCTCCGCTAACGCCTGCAAGGTCGCCTCATCGGCGACGAGGTGATAGTCACCCAGCGCCGGTGCGGGGGCGGCGACTTGGGCGCCTTCCAGCTCGCCGAAGAGCGGCAGCTGTCCCTCCGGCAGGCCGCCAGAGGGCAAGCTCGCGACCCGCGACAGGAGGCTGCGGAATTCCAGCTCTTGCAGGAGCGAGGTCAGCGCCGCCCGATCGGCCTTTTGCCAGCCTGCCGCCGCCGCGAGATCCAGCTTCACGGGGACGTCGCGCACGATGCGCCCCAGGCGCTGACTCAACAGCGCCGACTCGCGCCCTTCTTTGAGCGCCTGCTGCGTGCGCGGCGGGAGCTCCTCGAGATGCGCATAGACCCCCTCGAGGGAGCCGTATTGCTTCAGCAGCGTGGTCGCCCCCTTTTCGCCCACGCCGCGCACCCCGGGGATGTTGTCGGACTTGTCGCCCAGCAGCGCTTTGAGGTCCACGAGCTGTTGCGGCTCGAGGCCGGTCTTTGCGCGCACCGCCGCCGGGTCGAAGCGCAGGGTGTCGGAAAAACGCCGCCCGGAGGTCAGCACCGTCACCTGCTCGTCCACCAGCTGCAGGGCATCGCGGTCACCGGTGACGATCACCGTGTCAATGCCGGCTTCGGCGGCCTGCCGCGACAGGGTTCCCAGGAGGTCATCGGCCTCGTAATCCTCCACTTCCACCACGGGTATCCCCAGCGCTGCGACGAACTCCCGCACCCGCTGCATCTGCCCGCGCATCTCTTCCGGCATCTTTTCACGATGCGCCTTGTATTCCGGGTACTCGCGCACGCGGAAGGAGGGGCCTTTGTCGAAAGTTACGATGGCATAATCGGGGCGCTCTTCCAGCAGCACGGAGAGCAGCATCGAAGCGAAGCCAAAGACCGCGTTGGTCAGCTCGCCTTTCGAGGTCTGCAGGTCGGGCGGCAGCGCGTGAAAGGCCCGATAAGCCAGCGAGTGGCCGTCTACCAGCACCAGTTTTTTCGACCCCATGAGACCCTCCCCTCGTGCAAAGATGGTGATGAATCTGAAAACACTCCCCTGCACGTCATCCCCCGTTCACATGTGCGGAGGTGTGAACGGGGGAACGGACAAGCTGCCCCTAACGCCGGCTGATGATGAGGCCGCTCGGCGTCTGGCCTTCACCGGGCGCCGCAGCCGGCCGAGAAGCGGCAGAGGGAGATTCAAGATGCAGCGGCTCCTCCGAGGGACCAGCGACTTCCTGCGCCCGCGCCCGAATCAGCGCCAGGCGCTCCGCCACTTCGGCCTCGCCCTGCCCGCGCGATTCCTGCTCCAACGCCTCCAGGAACTGGAAGAGCTGCGGCTGCAAGAGTGGACGGTTATCGCGCAGGAATTCGAGTAGTTGCTCGTTATCGGCCGCAGCCAGCGCGCGGCGGACGAAGAGCATCTCCGGCGGCATGGACTCCTCC
>JAAZNO010000628.1 GCA_012798275.1 Chloroflexota bacterium | reverse complement strand
GTGCCGACGGGAACGGTGGATTTGTTGACGATGATCAGCGGATGGTCCATCACATCGGCGATGGATTCGGTGGCCATGCGCACATAGCGCAGATCGGCCTGCCCGTCTACATCCGAGGGGGTGCCGACGGCGATGAAGACGAATTCCGCCTCCTGAATCGCTTCGGCATACGACGTGGTGAAGGACAGCCGTCCCGCTTTGACATTGCGCTCAACCAGCTCCTCAAGCCCGGGCTCGTAGATGGGCAAGATGTTCTGTTTGAGGTTGGCGATACGTTCCGTGTTGATATCGAGGCAGATGACGCGGTTGCCCAGGTCAGCAAAACAGGCCCCGCTGACCAATCCCACGTAGCCGACGCCAATTACGGCAATGTTTTTCATGCATGAACTCCTTTACCTGTTGGGATACGAATGAAGATGATACCACGAATCAGCGAATCGGCGAGTAAGCGAATAAGCGAATCTGTGGAGTATTGCCCTCACAGAAGCAGGATTAGCGCGCTCATTCCTGCGGCGATGAGGAGGGCGACGGCGTCGCCGGCGCGAAAGTGTAACTCGGTCATTGAGGTGCGCCCCTTGCCGCTGTGATAGCCCCGCGCTTCCATCGCCAGCGCCAGCGCCTCGGCCCGTTGCAGGCTGTTGAGGAAGAGCGGCACGAGTAACGGCAGGGTCTGACGTACCCGTTGCAGGATGCTGGTCTTGCCCGTGCCCCATTCCGCGCCGCGAGAGGCCTGCGCCTTGGCGATGCGTTCAGCCTCCAGCGCCAGGAGCGGCAGAAAACGCAAGGTTACCTGCGCCATGAGGACGAGGTCCTGCGTGGGCAGGCCGAGGGTGGTGAAGGGCCGCAACAACGTCTCGAGGCCGTGGACGAACTCCGAGGTGGAGATGATGGCCGATGTGAGGCTGATGAGCAAAATCAAGGCGATGAAACGCGCGATGATGATGACGCCCGCCAGTACGTCTTGCGCCGAGACTTGCAGGGGTCCCAGGCTTACCAGCGCGGGGGCATCGGCGGCCTGCGGCCCGATCAACATCTGCAACACGGCGAGGAATAAGATGAAGGGCAGTGGCGCGAGCAATCCGCGCAGGGCGTAGTTCAGCGGGACGCGGGCGATCAGCAGCGCCGCCAACGCGATCCCCAGGGCCAGGCCCAGCCCCTGGAGGTGCCGCGCGGCAGTGATGGCGATCAGCAGGCAGGCCCCGCTCAACAATCGCGTGCGCGGGTCGAGCCGGTGCAGCGGCGAGCCTGTCGCCAGGTATTGGCCGATGGTGACGTAACGCTGAAACTCGAAGTCAGGCACGAGGGATGAGCTCCTCCAATTGAGCTGCGAGAGCTTCCGCGGTCAGCACGCCGGGCGAGAGGGGCCAGCCGCGCGCGCGCAGGGCGCTGGCAATTTCCGCAACGGCGGGCAGACCCAGCCCCAGCGTGCGCAACTGTCCTTCATGGGAAAAGACCTCCACCGCTGGGCCGCTCAGGAGGCTGCGGCCGTCTTCCATCACCGTCAGCGTCTCCGCCAGCCGCGCCAGGTCTTCCATGCGATGGGAGGAAGTCACCAACGTCATGCCGGCGCCGCGGAATGTCTGCAGATGCGTCAGCAGCTCGCGCCGGGAGAGGGGGTCGAGCCCGGCGGTCGGCTCGTCGAGCAGCAAAATGGCGGGCTGAAGCGCGAGAACCGCGGCCAGGGCCACTTTGCGGCGTTCCCCGCCGCTCAGTGCGAAGGTCAGACGATCCTTGAAGGCGTCAAAGTCGAGGCCGACCAGCTCCATGGCCCACCGCACGCGCTCGCGCAGAGCCTGGCCCTCCAGCCCCTGCAGCCGCGGCCCGAAGGCAATTTCATCCCCGACGTACTGTTCGAAGATTTGCAGCTCCGGCATCTGGAATGCCAGCCCGGCGGTGCGACGGACGGCCCGCAGGTCCAGGCGCGGGTCGTTGAGGTCGAATTCGCCGATGCGCACGCGGCCTTCCTGCGGACGCAGCAAGCCGTTAAGATGCTGCAGCAGCGTGGATTTTCCTGAGCCTGTCGCGCCGAGTAAGCCATGCGCTCCATGGTCGGGGATGCTCAGGGTCACATTGCGCAGCGCGCGGTGTTCGAGGGGCGTGCCCTTGAGGTAGACGTGGCCTAGTGCCTCGACCTCGATCAGCTCGGGGCCGACGACGTGCGGTTCTGGCGGGGGCGGGGGCGGCGCCGGCGTCGCGGTGACCCGATGCGGCAGCGCATCGAGGGCGCTGGTCAGCGCGGGGGCGGTGAGCAGATTCGGCGGCAGGGCCGGGAAACTCTGGCGCAGGCGACGGCTCAGCAGCGCGATGGGGGGCAGTTCCAGGCTGAGTGTGTGCAGCGTGTCCTCGTCGGCGAAGACCTCTGACGGTGGGCCATCGAGAGCCACGCGGCCGCGATCCATCACGATCACGCGCCCGGCATCGGTGGCCTCGTCCATGAAGTGTGTGATGGTGATGACGGTGACGCCTTCCGCGTGCAGCTGCGCCATCATCAGCCGGACGGTGCGCCGCCCGGCGGGGTCGAGCATCGCAGTGGCCTCGTCGAAGACGATGCAGCGCGGTTGCACGGCGAGCACACCGGCTAACGCCGCGCGCTGCATCTGTCCTGCCGAGAGGTGATGGGGCGGGCGCAGGCGCACTTCCCAGAGACCGACCGTCTCCAGAGCCTGGCGCACTCGCGCGCGGATTTCATCGGGCGGCAAGCCCATGTTTTCGGGGCCGAAGGCGACATCTTCCTCGATAGTCGCGGCGATGATCTGATCATCGGGGCGTTGGAAGACCATGCCTACCGTCTGACGGATGGCGAGACGATGCGTGCGCTCGCGGGTGTCCATCCCGGCGATGGCAACTGTCCCGGCGGTGGGGATTAGCAGGGCGTTGAGGTGGCGCGCGAGCGTGGACTTGCCGGAGCCGTTCGCCCCAACGATGGCGACATATTCGCCGGCTTCGATGCGAAGCGTGACGCCGTCGAGCGCGGGAGGTGTGTTGGGGTCAGGCGCGGCGTAAGTAAAACGCACGTCCTGAAATTCGATGAGCGCCGTCGTGCACCTCCTGCTCTCTGAAATGGATCGGCCTTGCAGGCCGCATTATAACCTTGGTGAGGGGGAGTGTCAAAGCGGCGCTTCGCGGTATAATAGCCGTGGCAAAGACGTGGGGACGTGCGAACGTGGGCACGTGTTTATTTTTGAAGGAGGAGGCATTCAAATGCAGGAGTCGCGTACGCGGAAAGTTGTGATTGCCGGGGTCCTGGGGGCGATAGCCGCTTTTCTCGGTTGGACACATTGGGGTTTCATCCCCTGGTTTAGCGGCGCTTCGCTGACGATCATGCACGTGCCGGTCATCATCGGCGCGGTGTTGGAGGGGCCGGTGGTAGGCACCGCTGTGGGCCTGATTTTTGGCTTGTTCAGCATGTTGCAGGCGGCGATCGCGCCCTCGGGGCCGACCGACGTGTGGTTCACCAATCCGGTGCTTGCAGTGTTGCCCCGGCTCTTTATTGGCCCGGTGGCGTGGCTGGTGTGGCGCGCGTTGCAGCGCTGGCCGGCCGCCGGCCTGATCGGCGCAGGGATCGCCGGGAGCCTCACGAACACGGTGCTGGTCCTGGGCGTCATTGGCCTGTTGGGATACGTGCCCTGGGCGGCGTTGCCCCCGATCGTCCTGGCGAACGGCCTGCCGGAGGCGGCGGCTGCGGCGGTCATTACCCTGGTTGTGGTGGCCGCGTGGCGCCGCATTGAAATCGGCAGGCGTAAAGGCGCCAATCTCTAGCACAAAAAATGTGAATTGTGAGCCGTGAATCGTAAGCGGAGATTGCAACGGCTCGCCAGTTCGGCTGGGGATGGAATTCCTGGCCTGGCAGGAGTCAACCGCGCTGCTGAAGTTTAAAAAATAATCCGGTAATAAACGGGATTTTCCCCATTCCCCCCCGGCCTCCCTCCACCGGGGGAAGGGGGGGAGAAAAAATAAAGGTTTTTTGCAGGCGGGCGCCGCCCGCCTGCAAAATCCCACAAAAAAGTTCCCCTTTCCCCCGCGTGCGCGGGGGGAAGCCAACCGCGCTGAAGCGCGCTGTTTAGGGAGCTCGCTTCAGCGAACTGGACCTGTCAGACCCGAAATTCATTCCGGGGCAGCTTGAGGGCAGCCTGAAGTTTGCATTACTTTTCTGATCCGTGAAATCCGTGTTCATCTGTGAGCCATTTTCCGAGGAGACGCTTCTATGCTTTTGGCGGTAGACATCGGCAACACCAACATCGTCTTCGCCGCGCATGACGGCGAGTCGTGGATCCATCACTGGCGCGTGCAGACGGTCAAGGAGAAGATGCCCGACGAGTACGGGCTGCTCTTCCATGCTTTTCTGCGCGAGGCGGCCTTCGACACGGTGGAATTCGAGCAGGTGGTCCTGGGCAGCGTCGTGCCGCCCGTCACGTGGAAGATCGAGCAGATGTTGCAGAAGCAGACGGGGCGCACGCCGTTGGTCATCAGCCATCTTGTGGAGACGGGGCTGACGTTCCGGGTGAAGAATCCGGCGGAAGTGGGCGCCGATTTGATCGCCGACGCCGTCGCGGCCTATGCTCGCTTCGGCGGCGCGTGCATCTCCGTGGATTTCGGCACGGCGACGACGTTTGTGGCGGTGTCGGACCGCGCGGAATTCCTTGGCGTGGCGATTGCGCCGGGCGCCAATCTGATGGCGGCTTCGCTGGCCGGCGGCACCTCACAGCTGCCGCAGATCGCGCTGGAGCTGCCCGAGTCCGCCATCGGCACCGACACCGTCTCGGCGTTGAGCGCCGGCATCATGGTGGGGTATCTGGGCCTGATTGAGTGCCTCATCACCCGCATCCGGCAGGAGATGGCGGAGCGGGGAATTGCCGGGCCGATTCCGGTCGTCGCTACCGGCGGCCTGGGGCCATTCATCGCGCCGTTGACGGCGTGCTTCGAGGTCTATGATCCCTGGCACACGCTCAACGGGATGCGTTTGATCGCTCTGCGGAATGCCAGGAGCCGGGAGTAGTAAGCCGTGAGCGGTGAGAAGTTCACGGCTCACCATTCACAACCCACAACCCACAATTTATTCATCCTGGAGACTGACGAATGCCTGATCCCTTTGCGATGCCTTTCACCCGGCGAGGATATCTCGATGCGTTGGAGGATCATGTCGTCCTCTTCGACGGCGCGACCGGCACCTACCTGGCGCGGACGCCGTTGCAGGCGGCGGATTTTGGGGGGCCGCGCACCGAGGGCCTGAACGAGATGCTGTTGTTGCATCGCCCGGAGCTCGTCGAGGCGACGCACCGGGCGTATTTCGCGGCCGGCGCTGAGGCGGTGGAGACGAATTCCTTCCGCGCCAATCGGCTGACGCTGGCGGAGTTTGGCGTGGCGGACCTGGTCATGGAGCTCAACCGGCGCGCTGCACAGCTGGCACGCGGCGTTGCCGACGGGGTCGCGGCGGAGACGGGGACGCCGCGCTTCGTGGCGGGGTCCCTCGGGCCGACGGGACGGCTCCTTTCTCTGGAAGAGGGTGCGGCGACGAGCTTCGACCTGCTGGTGGACGTCTACGCTGAGGCGGCGCAAGGCCTGCTCGAGGGCGGGGTGGACGTGGTGCTGCTCGAGACGCAGCAGGATCTCCTCGAACTCAAGGCCGCGATCCAGGGCGTCTGGCGCGCGTTCCGACGCCTGGGCCTGCGGGTGCCATTGCAGGCGCAGGTGACGCTCGACGCGAGCGGCAGGCTGCTGACCGGCCCGGACATCGCCGCGGTGGCGGTGACGCTCGCCGCGTTGCCCGTGGACGTGCTCGGTATGAATTGTTCGACCGGCCCGGAGGAAATGCGCGACGCCGTCCGGCGGCTGGCCGTGCTCAGCCCCCGGCCCATCTGTGTGATGCCCAACGCCGGGATGCCGGAGAACGTCGGCGGGAAGGCAGTGTACACGCTGGCACCGGAGATCTTCGCCTCGGCGATGGTGGAGTTTGTGGCGTGGGGTGTCCGCGCGGTAGGCGGTTGCTGTGGAACCGGCCCGGAGCACATCGCGGCGCTGCGTCAGGCGTTGGCAGGCGGAGCGGCAGGGCAGAGGAGTGGCGGAGCCGATAAGATAGGGTTTGATGGCGCTGCCGCTTTGCCCTATCTCGCCAGCGGCGTGCAGGCGGTGGCGTTGCAGCAGGAGCCGCGTCCGTTGCTCGTCGGAGAGCGCATCAACACGCAGGGGTCCAAGGCCGCGCGCACCCTCGTGCTCGAGGAGCGCTATCCCGCCCTGGTGACGCTGGCCGAGGAGCAGGTGAACGCGGGCGCGCACGTCCTCGACGTGTGCGTGGCGCTGACGGAGCGCGCTGACGAGGCTGAGACGATGGCGCATGTCGTGTCGCTGCTGGCGCGCAACACGCCGGCGCCGTTGATGTTGGACACGACCGATCTGGCGGTGATGCGGGCGGCGTTGCAACGCTATCCCGGTCGGCCGATCCTCAACTCCGTGAACCTCGAGGGCGGCGAGGCGCGGGCGCGGGAGATCCTCACCCTTGCGCGGGAGTTCGGTGCGGCGTTGATCGCGTTGACGATAGACGAGGCGGGCATGGCGAAAACTGCTGAACGCAAGCTCGCCGTGGCCAGGCGTCTGTACGCCCTCGCCGTGGACGAAATCGGCCTGCCGCCGCACGCGCTGATCTTTGATCCGCTCACCTTCACCCTGGCGACGGGGGATCCGGAGAGCGCGGGCGCGGCGTTCGAAACGCTGACGGCGTTGCGGCGTCTGAAGGCGGAATTGCCCGGCGCGCTCACCAACCTGGGCGTCAGCAACGTCTCTTACGGGCTGCGTCCCGCCGCGCGACGGGTGCTCAACAGCGTGTTCCTCTTCCGCGCCGTGGAAGCGGGCCTCGACGTCGCCATCGTCAATCCGGCGCAGATCACGCCCTATGCCGATATTCCGTGGGCCGAACGCGCTCTGGCGGATGAGGTGATCTTCAACCGTCGCCCGGAGGCGCTGGCGGAGTTCATTGCGGCTTTCGAGGGCGAACGCGCCGCGGCGGCTGTGGAGTCCGTCCCCCAGGATCCCGCCGCGCAGCTCTACGAGGCGGTGTTGCGCCGTCGCCGTGAGGGCGTGGAGGCGTTGGTGGAAGCCTGCCTGGCGACGCATCCGCCGCTGGAAGTGCTGAACGGCATTCTCCTGCCGGCGATGAAGGAAGTGGGCGACCGTTTCGGCGCGGGGGAGTTGATCCTGCCCTTCGTGTTGCAATCCGCCGAGGTGATGAAGGCCGCCGTCGCGCGGTTGGAGGGCGCGCTGGACCGCGCGGAGGGCGCCTCCAAGGGCGTGGTGGTGCTGGCGACCGTTTTCGGCGATGTACATGACATCGGCAAGAACCTGGTGAAGACGATCCTCGTCAACAACGGCTATACCGTCCATGATTTGGGCAAGCAGGTGCCGGTGGACGTGATTCTCGATCAGGCGGTGGCATGGGGGGCGGACGCCATCGGCCTGAGCGCGCTGCTCGTGGCCACGAGCCGGGAGATGGCGCGCGCGGTGGAGGAGCTGCAGCGGCGCGGACTGGAGATTCCGTTGTTGGTGGGGGGCGCGGCGATCAACCCGGCCTTCGCGCAGCGCATTGCCGTCCCCGAAGGCGGCGAACTCTATCGCGGCGGGGTCTATTACTGCAAGGACGCCTTCGAGGCGCTGCAGGTGTTGGAACACATCGTCCTCTTCAAGCCGGCGCCGGCGGAGCACGCGCACGGTGAAGAGCAGGGGAGCGGAGTAGCGGAGGAGCAGAGAGGCAGGGGAGCGGAGGTGCAAGGGAGTTGCGCCATTTGTGCGGGCTGTGGTTCGGCGCCTCTTCCCATTCCCCTCTCTTCCCATTCTCCCGTCACGCTTTCTCCCCCGTTCTGGGGCTACCGCACTCTCACGGAAATTCCCCGCGAGGAGCTCTTCGAGCTGCTGGATCGCAAAAGTCTCTATCGCGTGGGGTGGGGCGCGCGGGGGGCGACCGGCGCGGTGTGGGAGGCGTTGCAGGCTGAGTTCGAGGCGCGGCTGGCGGAAATGTGGCCGGCGGCGTCGTATCTCCGTCCGCAGGCGCTCTACGGCTATTTTCCTGTCGCGTCGGAGGGCGAGACGCTGCGGGTCTATGATCCACGGGAGCCGGAGGCGCGGCGCGAGATTGCCCGTTTCACTTTCCCGCGGCTGAGGGGGGGCGAGGCGTGCCTGTGCCTGGCGGATTACTTCGCGCCGGTGACGAACGACGCGGTGGACGTGGCAGCGTTCCAGGTGGTGACGGTGGGCGCGGGGGCGGCGGAGCGTTTCGGGGCGCTCGAGGCGAGTGGCGCGTACAGCGCCGCCTATTTCGTCCATGGGCTGGCGGCGCAGACCACCGAAGCGCTGGCGGAATGGATGCATCGTCGCATCCGCCGCGAGCTTGGATTGGCGGAGGGCCAGGGCAAGCGCTACTCCTGGGGCTATCCCGCCTGTCCCGACCTGGAGGGGCATCGGATCCTCTTTGGGCTGCTGCCGGCGGAGGCGGCGCTGGGGATGCGGCTTTCTGCGGCGGGGCAGCTCATCCCTGAGCACAGCACCGCCGCGATGGTCGTGCCTCATCCGGCGGCGCGGTACGTGCCTTAGGTCGAGGATTTTCCTCCGGTTGAAGTCGAATCGGCCCGATTGGGGGAAGTTCCATTCTTGTCAAATTCTTCTTCTCATGCTATACTGATGAATGTGGGAAGGTGTGAAGGTGCGAACGTAAGAGCAGCAACGGCTCACCGGTTCGACACGAGCCAACCGCGCTGAAGCGCGGTGTTTGAGGACGTCGCAGCCCCGGGGGCCAGGAATTTCTAATTTGATTCGTGAAATTCGTGTGCATTCGGGGCCATTTTCGAAGGAGTAACGATGGAGCTCTCACAACTGGAACAGATGGTGCGGTGGCTGGACGAGGAACGCAAGAAGGACAAAGCGCTCATTGCCGCCCTGCAAGAGCGTACCGAACAACAGGCCTTGACCCTCGAGGCACAGGCGCGCGAGTTAGACACCCTGCGGCGCGATCTGGCGCAGGCAGTGACCGATGTCCGCCGCACGGACGACTATCCCGCGATGATCGAGAAAACCCATCGGGACCTCACCGCCGCTGTCGAGGAGCTCAAGGCAACGCAACGCCGGGAAAAACTGGAATCCGAACGTCTCCGTCGCGCCGAAATCGAGGCCTTGTCGCAGGAAATCATCACCGTAGACGAACGCTATCGGCACACCCTGCGTTTTCCCGAAATGCTCGAAGCCCGCGCCGCGGGGGAACAACGATTGCAGACGCAGCTCCAACAACTCACCGGCGCGGTAGCCGACCTGACCAAACGCACCGACGATCGGCTGCAGGCCGTCGTCTATCTGGAAGAGCAGCGACGCGCCGACACCCGCCGTATGGCGACCCTGGAGGGCGAATTGCCGCCGTTGCGCAAAGCCATTGACGAGTTCAACGCAAAGCTGCTGCGCCTCGAAGACAGTTTCCGTAAATTGCCCGCCCGCATCGAAGAAGCCGTCCAGATCGCCAAATCCTACGACCCCAAGATCGAGGAACTGCGCGTGGCCGATTTCCAACGCGAACAGCGCGTGCGGCAATACCTGGATCAGGCCGCCCAGGTTCAGACAGAACTGGCCCGACTGGTCGAACAGACCCAGAAATACGCCCTGCTCTTCAATCAGAACAAGCAAGCGCTCGACGCTCTCGAGGCCTTCCGGGTGCGCCTGGAGAAGCGTCAGAACGAGATCGCCGAAATGCAGCGGCTCAACGAGGAACGTCTGAAGCGCGAATGGGAGGAATGGCAGGCCGCTTTCGCCCGCGACTGGCAGAAGCGTCTCATCACCGAGGAAGACCGCTGGCGCCGCGAGGACCTCGCCGATCAGGAATTCATCAAGCGCCTGGCGCAGTTGGATGAAATCTCGAAGCTGTACTTCGATGAAATCGGCGCGCTGTGGAACGAATTCCAGCAAGCGGCAGAGCGCTGGGCCAATCTCGTGCGCGACAAAACCATCGCCGATCAGGAAATACCCGCGCAACGCCTCAAAGCCCTGCGGCGTTTTGCGGAGGAGAATCGCAAAGACCTGCTGTAAGCCGTCTGATCTGAAAAACGCACGGGGCGGGAAGTGTACTTCCCGCCCCGTTGGTCTGTGTGACTCTCGATCGCGCCCGAATCTGCGCCTCAAGCCGCGTAGCGCCATTCCCCGCCGACCATCACCCGCTGCACGCGCGTCTCCAACAGCGCCTCGGGCGGCGCCGCAAAAATGTCCCGATCCAGAACCACGAGGTCCGCCAGATACCCCGGCAGCAAACGCCCCAGGTACCGCTCCTGCCCACTGGCATAGGCCGCACCGCCGGTAAAGCCCTCGATGGCCTCGGCCAGCGTGAGCCGTTCCTGCGGCTGCCAGCCTTCGGGACCGGGAGCGCCATCGCGCTCGTGGCGCCGGGTCACGGCGGCATAGATCCCCAACAGCGGGTCGAACGTTTCGATG
>JAAZNO010000627.1 GCA_012798275.1 Chloroflexota bacterium | reverse complement strand
GCTGTCGCGCGCGCTTAGATGTCCTCAACGTCCATCTCACCACCTTCGGCGGTGACGCCAACCTTGAGCGGCACTTCCTCCAGTGTCTGCAGGCGCTCACGGATGAGGCGCTCGATATCGTCGGCGAAGGTAGGATTCTCCGCCACATACAGCTTGGCGTTCTCGCGCCCCTGAGCAAACCGTTCGCCCTCGTAGTAATAGTACGAACCGCGCTTGTCCAGGATCCCCAGCTCCAGGCCGATGTCCAGGAGATCGCCCGCCCGGCTGATGCCGCTCCCGAACATGATGTCGAATTCGGCCACACGGAAGGGCGGCGCGACCTTGTTCTTGGTGATGCGCACCCGCGTGCGGTGTCCCACGATTTCCCCCTGCTCCTTGATGGCGGTCACGCGCCGCACATCCATCCGCACGGAGGCGTAGAACTTGAGCGCCCGCCCGCCCGAAGTCGTCTCCGGCGAGCCAAACATCACCCCGATCTTCTCGCGCAATTGATTGGTGAAGACCATCACCGCATTGCTCTGCTTGATCGCGCCGGAGAGCTTGCGGAGCGCCTGGCTCATCAAGCGCGCCTGCAAGCCGGGGTGACTGTCGCCCATCTCGCCTTCGATCTCAGCGCGCGGCACCAGCGCCGCCACGGAGTCAATGATGACGACATCCACGGCCCCGCTGCGCACCAACGCCTCGGCGATTTCCAGCGCCTGCTCGCCCGTATCGGGTTGGGAGATGTAGAGATTGTCCACATCCACGCCGCAATGCGCGGCGTACGTAGGATCCAGGGCATGCTCCATGTCAATGAAGGCGGCAATTCCGCCGCGCCTCTGGCATTCGGCGACGAGATGCTGACAGAGGGTGGTCTTGCCGGACCCTTCGGGGCCGTAGATCTCGGTGATGCGTCCCCGCGGCAGCCCGCCGACGCCCAGGGCAATGTCCATCGCCAGCGACCCGGTGGGGATGACCTCCACCTGCAAATGCGTCGCCTCGCCCAGGCGCATCAGCGCGCCCTCGCCGAAACGACGCTTCACCTGCGCTACGGTTTGATCCAATACTTTCTGCCGTCCTTCATCAACCATGGTGTCCTCCTGGAGAAACATGATGGCGCTCCTGGCGTGCTCAGCACTCGGCCAGCTTTGTTTTGGCTGCGACTTGAAAACACTCTCATTATAGCACTAATGTTCTATATGAACAACTAACTTTTGTCGCCGCTGCTGCTGCGCTTCTGACGCGGCGCTTTGGCGCGAGGGCGGCTCGGGCCGCCCAGATACGGGGGCGCAGTGATGGCGAAGATCATGCTGCGGGTCGCGTCCAACATGCGGGTGCGCAATTTGGCGTCGAGCGCCTCGATGGGTTTGGCGGTCGTGATCACGGTGGGCAAGCGCGAGACGTAGCGGAAATTGAAGAGCTGGTAGAGCTTCTCCTGCGCCCAGGGCGTGGCGCTTTCCGTGCCCAGATCGTCGAGCACCAGGAAGGGGGCGCGGCGCACATCATCAAAGCGCTTGTCGTAGGGGATGGTGCTCTGGGGACTGAAGGCCGCCCGCAGGTAATCCAGCAAGTCGGGGACGACGATGAAGAGCACCGTCTGCCCCATGCGGGCGCGCTCGTTGGCGATGGCCGCCGCCAGGTGCGTCTTGCCGCAGCCATAGGGACCGGTAAAGGTGAGCCAACCGGCGGGGGCGAGGGCGAACGCCTGCGCGATCTCGACGGCCCGCCGCAGGTTCTCCGAATGCTCCCGCTCCAGCTCCGTCTGCCGCAAGTCGAAATTGTCGAAGGTCAT
>JAAZNO010000626.1 GCA_012798275.1 Chloroflexota bacterium | reverse complement strand
CACCTTCTCGCTTTTCCGCTTTCTCGCTTTCTCGCTTTTCCGCCTGCTCGCCGATCAACGTGGCCAGCCGCTGGACGCAGAAATCGGGGGAATCATCCTTCTTGTAGCCTTCCACCGGCGCGGGGATGCGGCCGTTCAGGCCCTCGAGGATCTCCACGGCGCGATCCTCGCCGTTCCCGCCGAGCCGCACGACGATGGGAACCTCCACCTGCGCCTCCAAGAAGGCTTTGAAGAAGCCCCGCGCCGAGTAAAATTGCTCCTGGCTGGCGACGCCGGAGCCGGAGCTGAAATAGCCATCTATGGGGCCGACGGCGAGGACGATTTTCGCCGCGCGATAGACCTTGCTCGCGGGCGGGTTGCCGCTGGTGTCCACGAAAGTGGCCACCTTGAAGCCCTGGCGCAGCAGCGCATCCATGCTCATCATCGAGCCGCCGCCGCCCGCACCATGAAAGCCGATGTACCCCTCACCGCGCTGAAAGCCTTCGGCCATCTGGATGAAATAAAACGTGCCGCGATAATCCTGCGCTTCCACTGCATAGGCAATTTTCTCCAGCGGCGTCGGGGGGCGGTCGTACTCGCGGGCGATTTCGATGCCGAGCTCCGGGTGGCGGAAGACGGCGTAATCGTCTACGGTGATCCGGCAATCCGCTGCGACCAGTTTCCCCTCTGCGGTCAGCACCAGAGGGTTGATTTCCGCTGAGCGAGCCTCGCAACCGCGGGCGACCTGGTAGAGCCGCACGAGCAGGTCCCCCAGCTCACTCTGCAACTTGCCGCTGATGCCGGTGCGACGGACAAGGTCGCGGGCCTGATAATCCAGGAAGCCGCGCTCGATGTCCACATGGGTGCGGGCGACTTTGTCGGGATGGGCGACGGCGATTTCCTCGATGCCGGTGCCGCCGGCGCTGGAGAAGATCACCAGCGGTGCCTGCGCGCGGTCATCCACGATGACGCCGGCGTAGAACTCGCGGGCGATGTCGAGCTGCTCTTCGACGAGCACTTCCGTCACGGTGAGATTCTTGATCCGCTGACCGAGCAGCGCTTCGGCGATGAGGGCGGCTTCGTCAGGGGTCGCCGCTTTGCGGATGGCGCCGAGGCCCGCACGGCCGGTCACCCACACCTGCGCCTTGACCATCACCGGGCGCCCGATCTCGGCGGCGATAGCGCGGGCTGCGTCTGGGGTCGTCGCCGCCGCGCCATGCGGCGTGAGGACACCCTCCTTTGCCAGCTGCTGTTTTCCTTGATACTCATGCAGTCGGGCCATAGCTGCTCCTCGGAAAATAGAGATCAGTGAGCCGTGAGTAGAGAGTCGTCGTAGTCACGGCTCACAACTCACGACTCACATTTTTACGCGTCACGGCCATTTGGGCGCCTATCAGCGGTATTATAGCCGTTTCTGGGGAGCGCCTGCAAGTGACAATCCGCCACATTCAGCGGGAAGCCAGACGTTTCATTGCAAGAGGTAGACCCAGGGGAGGCTTTCGTGAACGGCGAGGAACAGGCGCCGATCCGCCGTCCAGAAATCGGCGTCGAAGCGCTGAGCGAGCGCCAGATAGTGCGCGTCGTAGGCCGCGGGGAGGGCAAATCTGTCCGCAATGACGCAGGCTTGCTGGTGTAACAGCTCATCCTGATAAAAAGTGATCGGCAACGTGAAGGCCGATTGCAGGGCAAAAAGCGCCGTCTCCTGGCTGAGCCAT
>JAAZNO010000625.1 GCA_012798275.1 Chloroflexota bacterium | reverse complement strand
CTCCTCCCGTCGCCGCAGCCGCCGGATGTTGGGACGCAAGGCCCAGAGCGTGAGCGCCATCGCCGGCAAGGCGAAGCCCACCACCACGGCCGGCATTTTCAAGACGCCGAACAGGATGGGCAACGACAGGGCGACAGAAATCGAGGCCACCGAAGCGTGCCCGACCAGGAATCCCATCCCCACCGCCAGCCCCACCAAAATCGGCAACGCCGAAGGCCACAGCGCCGCCGCAACGCCAACGCTGGTTGACGTCCCGGCCCCGCCGCGAAAGCCGAGGAAGCACGAGTAATTGTGTCCCACCACGGCGAGGATGCCGGCGAGCGCGACTCCCCAGTCATTGACGTGTAGCGCCTGCGCCAGCCAGATGGCGGCGGCGCCCTTGAGGCCATCGCTTATCATGGTGAGCACTGCCGGGATAAGGCCCGCCGTCCGCCAGACATTTGTCCCGCCGGTGCGTCCCGTCCCATGACGGCGGACGTCAATCCGCCGGAAAACCCATCCCCAGAGCAACCCCGCTGGCAGCGATCCCAGCAAGTACCCGCCGAGTGCCGCAACGATCATCTTCACCTCGTGTCCTCCTCCTTCGAACCGGGCAGCCGGACATTATCCAACAGCTCCTTCGCCTGTCCCTGCAACCGCGAAAGGCCGCCGCGCCAATCCGGTCCCTCAGAAGTCGCAAAACCGGCTTCCGCACAGTACGCCACACCGATGGACCCCGGTCCCGCGTGCACGCCCAACGCCACGGGCACCCGCGTGAGATATGTCTCCACACAGTTGACGGCAGCCTTGAGCTGGGACAGCAATTCCTGAGCTTCCTCCTCGACTTCAGTGAAGTGAACGGCGACCCGCGCCGGAGAATCCCCCACCTGCGCCTTCACCCGCTCCACGAGCTGGCTCAATCCTCGCCCGCGCCGCCGCACCTGTCCGAGCAGGCCCACTTTGTTGCTGCCCACACGGACGAGGAGCTGAATGTTCAAGAGGCCGCTCACCAATCGCGCCGCGCTGGCCAGACGCCCACCACGAATGACATAGTTGACATTCTCCAACAGCGCGATCAGCTCCACTTTGGGCACCAAGGCGCGGGCCCGCGCGACGACGTCCGCAAGCGGCGCCCCCTCCACAGCCGCGCGGGCGGCTTCCAGAACCACAAAACCCTCTGCCATGGCCGTGGTGGCCGTGTCTATCACCGTGACGGGGATGGGGCTGGATTTGGCCGCCAGCTCTGCTACATTGCAAGTGGCGCTCTGCGTTCCAGCCAGATGAATGGAGACGATGGCTTTGGCTCTGGCCGCCACACGTCGGTAGACCTCCAGGAAAACGCTGGCGGAAGGCACACTCGTCCCGACATCGGGCTCCGCTTGCGCGCGGGCCAGCTTGAAAAATGTCGCCGGCGTGATGTCCACACCATCGAGAAACGATTGGGATCCCACCTGCACCCAGTAGGGGACCACTTCGATGGCGTACTCCTGCAACAAAGATTCCGGCAAACCTGTGGCAGAATCTGTCACAATGGCGACAGGCTCCAAGTTCTCCATACAGCACCTCCGATTTGGCAAATGGCCAATTTCTGATAGGATAAGCACCGTGAGTGTACCCCTAACGGGGGTTCCGACAAGTCAACCCCCTGAGATTCCTGTGAAAGGAGCAACGCGATGGCTCGCACGGCCGTATTTGCCGGGTTGGTTTCCGATGAATTCGGGCAAGCCGTCAACGTCGGCTTCCTGGGTGATGAAGCCTACTACATCGTCAACGACGCCGGCTTTGAGCGTCACATTCTCGCCGAAATTGTGGATCGGCAGGTGCTG
>JAAZNO010000624.1 GCA_012798275.1 Chloroflexota bacterium | reverse complement strand
TTGACCTGTGGATTGGGCGCGCTCGCCCCTGGCGGAACCGCGCCTCCCATGGCGCAGATGGCGGGCTTCATCAAGACCGTGCTCTGCCTGCACCAGCGTTTTATCCCCGCCCAGCCCGACTGGCAGGGGCCCGAGGCGCCGGAACGCTGGGAAGGGACGCCCTTCTACGTGGACGTCGTCTCGCGTCCGTGGTTCGCGCCGACGGGCGAACGGCGCGTCGCGGCGTTTTATGTCCCCGCGAACTCGCAGGGATCGGGCGGCGCCGTCATCCTCACCGACACGCCCTCGCCGCGCCGCGACAGCTGCGATTTGCAGCACGCGGCCTGCCTGTTGCCCCTGGTCGCTGAAAGCCAGGCTGCGTTGTTGGCCCGTTTAGCCGGGGTGCGGGAGGCGCTCACCGACGCGCGAACGGAAGCCGAACTGCACGCGGTGGCGCGCCGCTGTTACGAGACCTACCGCGAGGCGCGGGCCGCCCGCTACACACTCTGCCTGGTCGGCGAAGATCGGGACGCGCTGCTTCGCGACGTCGCCTTCGCCTTCGAGGGCGTAGCGCGGGCCTTCGAGACGCAGCAGCCATGGCAGACGCCGGGCGGCAGCTACTTCACGCCGCGTCCGTTGGCCGGGGAAGGCGCCGTGGCCTTCGTCTATCCGGGCGCCTTCAACGCTTACCCGAACCTGGGCCGCGACCTCTTCCGCCTCTTCCCGCAGCTGCACGAGCGCTTTGAGGAAGCGGTGTCCGATCTTGGCAACGTGATGGGCGAGCAGTTCCTCTATCCCCGCAGCCTCGTTCCCCTTTCCAGGGTGGAGCAGCGCGCCGCCGAGGAGGCGCTGTTGGCGCAGCCGGTGACCCTCATTGAGGCGGGCACGATCTTCGCCATGCTCTTCACCTCCATCCTGCGGGATGATTTTGGCGTGCGCCCCGCCGCCGCG
Organism: Chloroflexota bacterium; assembly: GCA_012798275.1. Classification (GTDB taxonomy): domain Bacteria; phylum Chloroflexota; class Anaerolineae; order B4-G1; family SLSP01; genus JAAZNO01. The sequence continues at coordinate 1,490 of JAAZNO010000624.1, read as the reverse complement.
CTGGGCTACAGCCTGGGCGAGGCGAGCATGCTCTGGGCCAACGGCGTCTGGCAGGACGCTGAGGCCAGCAGCCGCCTCTGGCGCCATTCGCCCCTGTTCAGGACGCGCCTCGCCGGCCCCAAGGAGGCGATACGGGAGGCGTGGGGGATTGCGCCCACTGTGGAAGACGACGTTTTCTGGCGCACTTACCTGCTCAAAGCGCCGGTAGATGCCGTGAGGACGCAAGCCGCGCAGGAGCCCCGCGTCGAGCTGACCATGATCAACACGCCGGATGAGTGCCTCATTGGCGGCGATCCTGCGGGATGCCAGCGCGTCATCCAGGCGCTGGGCTGCCACGCGCTGCCGGTGCCCTATGACGCCGTGATCCACGCCGCGGCCATGCGCCTTGAGCAGCCGGCCCTCGTGGAGCTCTACACCCATGCGGTGAGGCAACGGCCTCCCGTCGTCTTCTACTCCGCCGCCGGCTACGGGCCGCTGACGTTGGAGTCCCCGGCTCTGGCCCGCGCCCTGGCCGACATGACCTGTCACGCCGTTGACTTCCCGCGCCTGGTGCGCCGCGTCTACGCCGACGGCGCGCGCCTTTTCGTCGAGGTGGGGCCGCAGCGCACCTGTACTCGCTGGATCGAGAGGATCCTGGCGGGCCAGCCTCACGCCGCCGTGGCGATGGATAAGAAGGGTGCGGCGACCGCCCTCCAGGTCTTCGGCGTGCTGGCGCAGCTCCTCAGTCACGGCGTCGCCATCGAGCTGGGGCAGCTCTACGTGCCGGAAGCGCCGGCGCTCGCGTTCCAGGAGCTACCTGTGGCGGTGCCGGTAGGGGCCCTCGAGGCAGTTCAGGCGGAGCGCACGGGATCCCCATCCCCGCTCACAGCGCCGTTCAAACCGGCGGCCATGCTGGAGAGTTTCGACCTGGTATATCACGCCTATGAAGACGCGACCCGGCACTGTCAGCATCTCGTCGAGGCCCACAGCGCTTTCTTGCAGGCGCGTCAGGCGGCGCTGCGAGAGACCGGTGCCCTCATCCGATGGCAGATTGACGCCTACAGGCAATGGCTGAATGGGACCCGGCGCCGCGAGTCCCCCGCCGACGGCGCGGGACGACAGGCGCTCTTTGATGAGGCCGCGCTGCAGGCCTTCGCCGCCGGCTCCCCTGAGCGGTGCTTCGGCTCTGCCTACGCGGCCTTTGCGGGACGCCGGCTGCCGTGCATCCCCAACGGCGACCTGCTGCTGATGAGCCGCATCGTGGAGGTGACGGGGAAACCGGGCGCGCTGCAGCCCGGCGCGAGCCTGGTCGGGGAATATGACGTCCCCGCCGACGCCTGGTTCTATCGCCAGAACGCCGCGCCGGTCATGCCCTATGCCGTGCTGATGGAGATCGCGCTGCAGCCCTGCGGCTTTCTCTCGGCTTATCTGGGATCGGCGCTGAGTTGCCCGAAAAGCGACTTCTACTTCCGCAACCTTGACGGGGTGGGGCGGCTCTTGGGGGAACCTGA
>JAAZNO010000623.1 GCA_012798275.1 Chloroflexota bacterium | reverse complement strand
TGAAAATGTGAATCGTGAGCGGTGAGTCGTGAGCCGTGACCGCGACAGCTCTCTACTCACGGCTCTCTATTTTTCGAGTGAACTAGAGTTCGCGGTACGTGTATCACGCAAGTGATTTTGAGATTCGCCGATTCGCTTACGCGCTGATTCGCTGATTCGCCATTCCTCCCCGGCCTGCCCCTATTTGACATTTGAGTGGTTTCGGATACGGTAGGGGGCGATTGTTTTTGCACGGAGGCCGCCAGTGCATGAATTGTCCGTGACCGAAGAGCTCCTGCGCATCGCCGTGACCCATGCCGACGGGAGGCGCATCACCGCGATCCATTTGGTGATCGGCGAACTCACCAGCTTCATTGATGACACCATTCAATTCTATTTCGACCTGCTCGCGCCGGGGACGGTGGCCGAAGGCGCACGCTTGTACTTCGAGCGGGTCCCCGTCCGTTTCCGCTGCCGCAGCTGTGGGACGGAGTTTGCCCCCTCGGAGCAGGAGTGGCACTGTCCCGCCTGCGGGACGCTGGGGGGCGACGTCATCGCGGGCAAGGAATTCTTTGTCGAGAGCATCGAGGTCGGCACCGATCAGTGAGGTTTCCATGCATAGCGAACAGGGTTCTCCAAAACACCGGGGCGCGTGGGCCTTTGAACTCCTGCTCATCGCGCTGTGGGCGCTGTGGGTGGGACGGGCCTTTCTCAACTTCGACGCCACCCTCTGGCCGTCCGGGCGCGAGGTGGGGATGGTCATCCGCACGCACTACATCTGGACCTTGCTCCCTCGCTGTGGAACCTGCATGTTGTGGAACGGCTTCGTCAATGGCGGCGCTCCCGCCTTTGCCGAGTTGCACGGAGCGGTGTTGTATCCCCTCGTTCCCCTCTTTACCCTCCTGTGGGGCGTCATCAACGGGACGAAACTGCTGCTGCTGGCCAGCCTGGTGCTGGCGGGATGGGCGCAGTGGTGGCTGGCGCGCGTCATGGGGCTGGGACGCCTGGCCCGGCTCTGGACGGCGGCGATGGCGGTGGTTGGTGGGCATCTGGCCGGGCGGCTGGAACATGGCGTCGTCGGCCTGGTGCTTTCGACGGCAGCGTGCAGCCTGGTCATCCCCCCGGCGTTGGATTGGGTGAAGACGGGACGCCGCCGCTCGGCGCTGCTCCTGGGGCTCACCCTGGCCCTGGCCCTGCTTGCCGGCCAGGCGTACATGCAGCTGACCTTGCTTGTGGGGGTGTTCCCCGCCTTTGCCCTCTACGTTTTCGACCCGCACTGCCCGCGCCGTCGGCTGGGCAAGGGCTTCATCTTCGCCCTGGGTCTGGCGGTGTTGTTGAGCGGCGTCTTCTGGGCGCCGCTACTCCATTTTCTGCCGAACTTTAGCAAAGACGTTGACCCGGATTTCGTCGCCATCCAACCGCTGGAATACCTGCCGCTCAATCTGGTGATCCGTTCCGTGGACTTTTACACCACCTCCACACTGGGACGTCTGCCCTATCCTTACCTCTACACGAATTACATTGGCTGGATTCCCGTGCTGCTGGCGTTGGCGGCGTTGATCCTGGCGCCGCGCGCCGAACGTCGGCAGCTCTATTGGCTGCTGCTGGCCATCGCGCTGGTCTACCTCTGCGCCAGCGCGATCCTGCTGCGTCCGCTGGAAACCCTGTTCCCGGCTTTTGTCCAGAGTT
>JAAZNO010000622.1 GCA_012798275.1 Chloroflexota bacterium | reverse complement strand
CGGTCTTCGGTCTCCTGTCATCGGCCAGTTTTATACGGGCCTGGGCTCAGGTGTTGAGTGATAGTGGCAGGTTCTCTTTCTTAAGGAGGTAGCGATGTTGTCATATATCGCGAGACGTATCCTCTATATGGTGATCATGATTATATTGGTCTCCTTTGTCAGTTTTCTTATCATTGACCTCCCCCCCGGCGATTATCTGACCATTAAAATCCAGCAGTTGCAAGCGCAGGGCGACCTCAGTGCGTTGATGCGCATTGATGAGTATCGTGCGCGGTACAAGCTCGATCAGCCCTTGCTGACGCGCTACTGGAACTGGATTACCAACTTCGTCAAGGGGGATTTCGGGGAGTCGTTCGAGTTCGAACGTCCCGTCAAGGAGATCATTGGGCAGCGCGCCGCGATGTCCGTGCTGTTGGCGCTTTTCAGTATCATCATCGTCTGGTGTCTGGCGATTCCTATTGGCGTCTACTCCGCCACGCATCAGTATTCTGTCGGCGATCAAATCGTCACCACGTTGAGTTTCCTGGGATTGGGAATGCCCGGCTTTCTCCTGGCGCTGTTGGTGTTGTTCTTCGGCATGATGGTGCTGAAGGTCGAGGTCGGTGGGCTGTTCTCGCGCGAGTTCGTGGACGCACCCTGGAGTATGGCCAAGGTGGGCGACTTGCTGAAGCACCTGTGGATTCCGGCGTTGATTAGCAGTGTGACCGGTACGGCCAGCCTCGTCCGCATCATGCGCGGGAACCTGCTGGAGACTCTGGGTCAGCCCTTTGTGGAGGCGGCTCGTGCGCGCGGCCTCAAGAACAGCACGGTGACCTGGAAACATGCCGTGCGCGTCGCCATCAATCCGCTGGTCGTCATTCTCACGACGGAGGCGCTGCCCAGCATCGTAGCGGGTGATGCGCTGGTGGCCACGGTGTTGAACTTACCGACGGTCGGCCCGCTGTTCGTCCAGGCGTTGAAATCCCAGGACATGTTCCTGGCCGGTACGGTGCTGGTCTTCATCGTGCTGATGACGATGATCGGCTCCCTGATCGGCGATCTGACGCTGGCGGCGCTTGACCCGCGCATCCGGCTGGAGTAAGGAGGGACGGCGATGGAAGAACCTCAAGTGACCGAGACCGGGCCTGAACCCCAGCCCCAGGCCCAAAAGCAGGAGTTGAGCCAGGCCTATTGGAGCCTGGTGTGGTGGAAGTTCAAGAAGAACAAGCTGGCCATTGTCGGGGCGATTCTGATCTTCTTGTTCTACTTCGTGTGCGGGCTGTTCGCGGAGTTTTTCTCGCCTTACCTGGTGAATTACCAATCCGATCATCTGGAATCGCGTCCGCAGCCCATTGTCTTCAAGACCCCGGAAGGGAAGTTCACGCTGCGCCCCCATGTGTATGGCACCGTGGCGGAACTGGACCTGGTGCAGCGCAAGCGCACCTGGACGGTGGATAAGACCCAGATCTATCCCATTTCGTTCTTCGTCAAAGGGCAGCCGTACAAGTTGCTGGGCCTGATCCCCATGAATATCCACTTGTTCGGCATCAATGCCGAAAAGTATCCTGAGGCGACGGTGTTCCTCTTCGGCACCGACAGGTTGGGCCGGGACCTTTTCTCACGGATCATCTATGGCGGAAGGTTGTCGCTCTTGTTGGGGTTGATCGGCCAGGCGCTGACCCTGGTGCTGGGGATGGTGATGGGGGCCATTTCCGGCTACTACGGCGGCGCGGTTGATATCCTGGTCCAGCGGCTGACGGAATTCGTCGGGGCGTTCCCCGATATTCCGTTGTTCATGGCTCTGGCCGCCGCTATCCCGGTCACCTGGTCGCCCATCCTGGTGTACTTCATGTTGACCCTGATCCTGGTCTTCATCCGTTGGGGCGGGTTGGCCCGCCAGGTGCGCGGCTTGATTCTCTCGTTGCGGGAACGTGAATACGTGCTGGCGGCGAAGAGCGCCGGCGCCAGCGACTGGCGCATCATGTCCCGTCACCTGTTGCCCGGCACGATGAGCCATGTGATTGTGATCGCTACGCTGATGATCCCGGGGATGATTCTATCCGAGACGGCCCTGAGCTGGTTGGGCCTGGGCCTGCGCCCGCCGCTCACCAGTTGGGGGGTCTTGCTCCAGGAAGTCAGTGCGGTGCGCGTGATCCGCTTCGCGCCGTGGATGTTAATCCCCGTTCCCTTCATCATCCTGGCCGTGTTGGCCTTCAACATGCTGGGGGATGGGTTGCGCGACGCGATGGATCCCTACGGTGGGCGGTAAGGAGGTTCCCATGTCTGAACCACTACTGGAAATCAAAGACGTCCGTGTGGAATTTGAGGTGCGGGATGGCATCATCCGCGCCGTAGATGGGGTTTCCTATACCGTGAATCGGGGCGAGACCATCGGGGTCATCGGCGAAAGCGGCTGCGGTAAGTCCATCACCGCCAAGGCGGCGATGCAGATGTTGCCGAAACCCGGTAAAATAACCCAGGGAGAAATCCTCTACTATCGCCGCGACAAGTTCGACCCCTCCAGGCCCACGCAGCTGGTCAATATCACCAAGCTGGATCCCGACGGGGAGTTGATCCGTCAGATTCGGGGAGGGGAGTTCGCCATGATTTTCCAGGAGCCGATGAGCTCCCTGACGCCCGTGTACACGACGGGAACGCTGATCAGCGAGGCGCTCTTCCTGCACCGGAAAATACCCGTAACGGTGGGCGATCAGATGTCGCAGAAGATCATGCAGTATCGCCCGGTGACCAAGGAGGAGGCGCGGGAGATTTCCATCGAGATGTTGCAGAAGGTGGGGATCCCCAAACCGCACGAGCGGGTGGACGCCTATCCGCACCAGCTCTCCGGGGGGCAACGTCAGCGCGTGATGATTGCGATTGCGCTGTCCTGCCAGCCCTTCATGCTCATCGCCGATGAGCCGACGACGGCGCTGGATGTTTCCATCGAGGCGCAGATTCTCGATCTCATGCGCGAGCTGCAAGAGTCGGTGGACATGTCTATCATGTTCATCACCCATAACCTGGGGGTGGTGGCGGAGATGGCGAAAGAGATCGTGGTGATGTACATGGGCAAGCAAGTGGAGAGCGCCGAGACGGTCAGTCTTTTCTACGAGCCGAAACATCCGTACACCCGCGCGCTGCTGCAGGCCATCCCCAAGATCGGGCGCCGCTCGGGCGAACGCCTGGCCTCGATCAAAGGCATGGTGCCCGACCCCTTCCATCTGCCTCCCGGCTGTGTGTTCCATCCGCGCTGTCCCTCCTTCATGCCCGGCAAGTGCGACCGCATCGTGCCGACGTGGAAAGAGGCTGAACCGGGCCATTGGGTCCGCTGTCTGCTGTATGAGGACGTTTAGGAGGTAGGGGGAAATGGCTGAACGCATCGCCACCAAAAGCGAGAATATTATCCTGGATGTGAAGGGTATGAAGAAGTACTTTCCCATCCAGAAGGGCCTGCTGCGACAGGTCGTGGGATATGTGAAAGCCGTGGATGATGTGAGCTTCTTCCTCCGCCAGGGCGAGACGCTGGGGTTGGTGGGCGAGAGTGGCTGCGGCAAGACCACCGTGAGCCGCACCATCATCCGCCTGTACGAGCCGACCGCCGGCACCGCGTACTTCCAGACCAGTCTGTTCTCCGCCGACGGCAAGCCGGAGATGGTCAACATCTTCGACCTTGACAAGGAGCAGATGAAGCGCATCCGGCGCGAGGTCGCCATGATCTTCCAGGATCCCATCAACTCGCTCAATCCCCGGATGTCCATCTTCGACATCGTGTCGGAACCCATGGTGATTCACGGGGTGTCGGCGGGTCCTGAGATGGAGGAGACTGTCGTCACCCTGCTGGAGCGGGTGGGACTGCGCAAGGAGCACATCCGCCGCTATCCGCACGAGTTCTCCGGCGGACAGCGGCAGCGCATCGGCATTGCCCGGGCGCTCTCGATGAATCCCAAGATCATCTTTTGCGATGAACCGGTTTCGGCATTGGACGTTTCGATCCAGGCGCAGACGTTGAACCTGCTGCAGGACTTGCAGGCAGATTTTGACCTCTCGTATGTGTTCGTGGCGCACGACCTGAGCGTGGTGCAGCACATCTCCAACCGCGTGGCGGTGATGTACGTGGGCAAGATTGCGGAGCTGGCGTATTCGGACGCGCTGTACAACGATCCCCTGCACCCTTACACCGAGGCGCTGATGTCCGCCGTGCCGAAGCCGGACCCGAAATATCAGTCCGAACGGCTCATCATGCAGGGCGATGTGGCAGACCCTTCCAATCCGCCGCCGGGGTGCTACTTCCATCCCCGCTGCCGCTACGCCGTGGACAAGTGCCGAACGGAGACGCCGGAGTTCCGGGAGCTCAAACCGGAGCATTTTGTGGCTTGCCATCGGGCTGAAGAGCTCAAATTGAAGGGGGTGTAGGATGGTGGATCCGAAGATGACGGCGCAGGTTTTGCAGCGCACGCCGCTGTTTACCAATCTGAACCAGCGGCAACTCGAACGGCTGGCGAAGCGCTTTGTCGAACGGGAATACGCGGCGGGGGAGAAGATCGTCACGCAAGGGAGGGGCGGCGAGGGGTTCTTCATCGTCGCTTCCGGGCGGGCGGAGGCAGTCCGCGAGCACGCCGATGGCGAGCGGACGGTGCTCAATCCCCTGGAGCCGGGGGACTTCTTCGGCGAGATGGCGTTGTTGACGGAGGGCATGCGCACCGCGTCGGTGATCACGACGGAGCCGACGACCTGCCTGATCCTGACGCGCTGGGATTTCCTCTCGCTGCTGCGCGAAGACGCCGACATGGCGGTGGCGATCCTCCAGGAGCTCGCCGAGCGTTTCAGCCGCGTGCTGAGCGTCTGGTAGGATCGGTCTCAAGGGCTGCAAGGCGCTTCGGTTTTTGCAGAAGCGCCTTGTTTTTTGTCTTGCAGACGCATCTGCCCATGTGGGGGCAGGTGTTGTCTCCTTTGCTAAAAGGTGACGACGATGCCCGTGCTGACATGCCCGACGTGTGGCTTTGAAAGCCCCGCTGAAATGCTGTTCTGCGGCATGTGCGGGACGCGCCTGGCGCGCGCCTGCCCTGCTTGCGGATTTCACAACCCGCCGCAGTTTCGCTTTTGCGGCATGTGCGGTGCGGCCCTGGAACCGCTGCCGGCAGCGGTGGAGGTGCCTTCCCTGGCCGCCCCTGAACCGACTTTTCCCCTCGCGCCGTTGCTCCCACCGGAGGCGCAGGCGCCGCTGTCGCCATTGGAGGGCGAGCGGCGCCTGACTACCGTGGTCGTCGCCGACGTCCGCGCTTCCACGCAGCTGCTGGTGCAGGTCGGCACCGAACGCTGGGTTGAGATCATGAATCACGTGTTGCAGCTGCTCGAGGTGGAAGTGTATCGCCTCGGTGGGGAGGTCAACCAATTCCGCGGCGACGGGTTGGTGGCGTTCTTTGGCGCGTCCGTGGTGCACGAGGACGACCCGGAGCGCGCGGTGATGGCGGCGTTGCAGATGCAGCGCGTCACCAAGGCTTATGCGGCGGAGCTCGCGGCCCAGGGGCTGGATCTCCGCCTGCGCATCGGCGTCAACACCGGCGAGGTCATTCTCACCAGCGTGGGCGGACGGCGGTACCGGGAGGACACCGCGATGGGCGAAGCCATCACCCTCGCGGCCCGCATGGAGGCCGCCGCGGAGCCCGGCACCGTCCTGGTGAGCGAGAACACGTATCGCCTGGCCCGCCCTTATTTCCTTTGGGAAGAGCTGGGAACGATTTCCGTAAAGGGCCTGCCGGAACCCATCGCCGTCTATCGCCCTCTTGCGCTGGCGACGCAGACCGAATGGGCGGTGAAGGAAGAGCTGTACCGGCTGACCCTGCCGCTGATTGGGCGACAGCGCGAGTTCAAGCAGCTGGTGCGCTGTGTGGAGGATCTCCAGGATGGACGCGGCGGCATTGTCCTCCTCACCGGGGAGAAGGGGATTGGGAAGTCCTTCCTCGTAGCGCAGGTGCGGAGCCATCTGGAGCGCGAGGCGATGCTGCGCGCCGAAGCGCGTCAGCGGGACGCGCAGCTGCCGACGCCGGAGGACGCCGGGGAGTTTTCCCTGCCGGTCTGGCTGCGGGGACGTTGCCGTTCCTACGACCAGTCCTGGCCCTATTCGATGTGGCGGGACATGCTCCAGCACTGGCTGGGGGTGCAACAGGACGAGCCGCTCGAGGCGCTGCGCGACCGCCTGCGTGAGCGCGCGCAGCAGTTGTGGGGAGCGAGCTACCAGGAGACGTATCCTTTCCTGGCGGCGTTGCTAGCCCTGCCCCTGGAAGCGGAATTCACGGACCTGCTGGGGCGTCTCGATGCCGAAAGCCTCAAACGGCAGTTTTTCCGCGCGGTGCGCGCCTGGGTGACGG
>JAAZNO010000096.1 GCA_012798275.1 Chloroflexota bacterium | reverse complement strand
ACCCACACCGTCTCCTCCTCTCAGCCGTGGAGCAAGCAGACGCAAGTCGTCGTGGTGGACCAGTGGGTCTATCCGAACAACGCGCACACGTCCCGCTGGGTGTACCTTGGCGCGTACTACTTCGACACGAACCAATACGGCTTCCTACCGGGAACCTGAACGATTCCTGCTACAAATCCGGGACGGCTCCTCCGCAGCGACGACGCCGAAGTGAATGAGTTTTTTTCATGGCTCCTCCCCCAGCACATTCCCCACCCCCGCCAGCAGTTCGCTGGCGCGCGCCACGGGGCGCCCGGCATCGAAGAGCAGATAGCGGCACGAGGTCAGCGGCTCGGCGTGGACGCCGCTGGCGAGGCGCAGCTGCCGGTCGTGGGCCAGCACCTGATAGCCATTGCGGCAGGTGAGATGGCCTGTGACCATCACCCGCTGCGGCGTGTAGCCCTCGGACAACTGCGCCAGCAGCGCGGTGAGCAACGCTTCGTACTCCGCTGCGCCGTACTGACGTTCGTTGCGGGTGAAGAAGGCCGACCAGAGCAGCTCAAATCGCGGATCGGCAGCGACAAGTTGACCGATGAGGAAATCGTCGTAGCGGGGATCACCGGCGTCGGTCACGGCAAAGCAGGTCTGCGCCAGCAGCGGATAGGGCACGCCCAGCAGGCGCCCGACTTCCTCACGCAGCGCCGGGCGGAGGTCGAGGGGCAGGCGCGCGGCGGTCTCCATCAGCAAGGCGCGATGGGACCAGTGGAGCAACTGCGGCATGACCCCCGCGGTGGCGACCTCGGCGAAGGCCCCGGCGTGACAGAGCGACACGCCGGCGCGCGTCCGTGCGTAGAAGGGCAACCCCTCAAGCCAGGCCATCACCCGCTCGCGGTGCGCTCCCAAGGCCGCCTCGAAGCGTGGCGTGAAGAGATAATCGCCCTTGGAGAGCGGCACGTGGTAGAGATGGGGCAGCTCGTGATTGCCCAGCAGCACAAAGATAGTCTCCGGCAGCAGTTCCTGAAGCCCCATCAAGTCCAGGACGATCTCCAGAGAACGATCGTCTTCTTCGGGGCCGGTGTGGTGGAGCAGATCGCCGGTGAAAAGGAGCCGCTCGACGGCTCCGCGCGCGTACAAGGCGAGGAACAGCTCCCGATACCGTTTGTAGAGCGGCCAGTTGCCGTGGAGGTCGGTCACCACCAGGGTGACGCCGCTATCGAAAGTGAGGGCGCGTGGAAAATCGGGCATAGGTCACTGCGCCGGGGACGGCGGCCCTCTTACCTCTCCCTCACCCCAAACAGCTCCTGCAGAAAGCGCGCGACCCCGGCGGCGTGATTCGGAGGGGCCAGGCGCCAGGCGCGGGCTTTGATTTCGGGACGGGCGTTTTCGACCGCTACCACGTGGGGCACCTTCTCGAACACCGGCAGATCGTTGAGGCTATCGCCAAAGTAGAGGATCTCCTCCAGCGCAAGGCCCAACCGCGCGGCGAGCGCCAGCAGTGCGACGTCTTTCCGCGCCTCCCGATGATTCACCTCGACCCAGCTGCGTCGCAGCCCTGGTTGGTGGACGATGTAGGCCCGCTCGCCGAGAACTGCTTGCAGGCGTTCGGCGACCCGCGCCGCGGCTTCAGCGCTGCCCGTCATCGAGACGAGCGCCGCCGGCGTTGCCAGGAGCTCCGCGACATCGGCGACTTGCACAAAGGGTTGATAGGGCCGCGAGGCGACCAAAGCCTCGACCGTCGCCATCCCTGCCGGCACCGGCACGTAGCGGGTCACGCCATCCGCGCCGAAGACCAGGGGCACATGCCCTTCCTCTAACAGCAAAGGGATCGTGTCACGGATCACCTCCGGCGGGGTGAAGCGCCCCTCGTGGAGCGCCTCGCCTTCAAGCAGGAAGATGCCGTTGAGGGCGATGGCGCGCAGCTCAGGGAAGGAGTCCTCGCCGCTGATGTGCGCCAGATAGCGCCGCACGGCCCAGGGATTCAGCCCGGTGACGAGCACGACGGACATGCCGCGCCGTAAGAGCGCCCGCAGGGTGACGATCGTCTCCGGCGCGAGCTCGCCCTGATCGTCGGCAAGCGTGCCGTCAATGTCGCTGGCGATGAGACGCAGGTCAGGCATAAGAGGGCTTTCCCGGTGTGGGCCTGTTCACCGCCAGGAGCGCCGGTTGCGTGGCACTCCTGGCGGCGAGGTGACCTCTGGCCGGCGAGCGCTAGCGTTTGTAGCGCTCCAGGAGCTCCGCGGGCGGGATGTTGGGAACACCCTGCTGCAGCTCCGCCATCTGCTGAGAGTATCCCGGCCGAATGACGCGCCGGAAAATGCCCAGATACAGCGGCGATTCACTCTGCGCCAGCTGCATGGCCGCCATCATGTCCGTGGGATCGTGGTTATCCGGCAACGGAGCGGTGTTCTCGCGGTAGAGGTCATAGGTGTTGAAGAAGGAAACGCACGGAGAGAGCACCTGGACGAAGGCAAAGCCGGGATGTTGCAGCGCCTGCTTGAAGATTTCGACCATCTCCTTCAGCGCGCCGGAGAAAGCGCGGGCGACGAAGGTGGTGTTATACGCCAGGGCCAGCAAGAGCGGATT
>JAAZNO010000621.1 GCA_012798275.1 Chloroflexota bacterium | reverse complement strand
GTGATGGCCCATTCCGCGCGTTGGACTTCGGCGGGGGCGCTTTCGCCCTTTTGCGCCAGCACGCGACCGCCGACTTTCACCAGCGGCAGCAGATACTCGGCGAGAATGGGCATCTCCGCCACCGCGCGCGCTACCGCCCAGTCGTACCGCTCGCGGTGCTGCGGCAGCTGTCCCAGCTCTTCCGCGCGCCCGTGTACCACCGTGACCCCTTCCAGCCCCAGCCGTTCCACGACGTGACGGAGGTAGTGCACCTTTTTCTCGGTCGCCTCCAGCAACGTCAGCCTCATGCCGGGACGGATGATTTTGAGCGGAAGGCCCGGAAAGCCCGCCCCGGTCCCCACATCAATGACGTGTTTGCCGGTGAGCCGCTCGTTGGCCTCTTCCATCCCTAGAATGCACGAGAGCGAGTCCAGAAAGTGCCGAATCTGCACGCCATTTTCGTCGGTAATGGCGGTAAGATTGAACTCCTGGTTCCAGGCGATCAGTTCCTCGCCGTAGATGCGGAAGGCCTCCAGACATTCGGGCTTGAGCGTCACCGGCAGCGCCCTGGCGCCGGCAACTAACAGGTCTAATTGCACAGCTCCTCCCTCAGGACTCGCCTCACGTCCGGCAGTTCATCGTGCGCCTGCCGACGTGTCGGCGTATTGTCCCATTTCTGCGTCCTGATGTTTCCTCTTGCTTATTATAACCCAAGTTGCCATTGCGGCATGGGCTTGCAGCGTCTGGACTTGACAACCCCCTATCGCTGTTTACAATGAAACGGCGCTGTGCCGGACGCGCCATCGGCGCTGCGCGGCGCTGGTTTTGGGGGAAAATGATGACCGATCAACGCGGGTTAACGCTGGGACAGCGGGCCATTCTGAGCATCCTGGCCCTGGCTGTGGTGGGCGTGTGGGTGTTCATGTGGCAGACGATTCGGGCAACGCAGCAAGGCCTGGCTACGGTGTCCCTCCTGCCGACTCCCACGCCCGGCCCGACGGCCACTTTTTCCCCAACCGCAACCCCTGCGCCTACCCCGACCCCCGGTTTCACCCTTCTGACGGCGGGGACGCTGGCCCGTGAGGTCGCTGCCGCCCGGGGCCTGCTCTCGCGCTGGGAGACGCCCCTCACGCCCGTAGACGCTTATGATCTCAGCGTGGTGCTTTATCGCCGTTACCAGACGCAACCGCCTTTCCCTCTCTCGGAGCGCGCGCTTCTGGAGAGCCTGGAGCTGTGGCCGGCGGATCTGGAGCCGGCGCTCGATCCCGTCGCCCAGGCGCAGCTCGCGCCGGCGCTTTATTTCCCCGATGAGGAACAGCTGTACGTGCGACGCGATTGGTCCGGCGAGATAGCCACCATGCGCACACTGGTCGCTTACAGCTATGCCCGCGCGCTTGCCGATCAGTACGGCAATTTCCCCCGCCTGGAGGCGGAATCGTCCTCGCTGGACCGGCGGCTGGCGTTGGAAAGCCTCGCGCAGGGGGACGCGCTGCTCGCACTGTGGCTCTACGCCGGTGTGACGCCGGGCTCGCCGGAGGCGGACGCGCTCACTGAAACAGTCGCTGAGATCATCCTGCCGCAGTGGCGCACGCCCGCTCCCCTCCTCGAACGCCTGGCGCGTCTCCCGCTGGAACTCGGCAGCGCTTTTGCGATCACACAGTACCACAGCGGCGGCGTCGCCGCCATGGACGCGGCGGTCCATCGGCCCGCGCGCGCTACCCGGCAGCTCCTGGAGCCGGAAAGTTACGCCACCTGGAACGCCTCGCAGGTCTTCGATCCTTTGACGGTGGATTTGGGGCGTGACTGGAGCGCGGGGCCTGGTGAAACGGTGGGCGCGGCGCTGATGGCATTTACCTTCGCCGAATGGGGCGGGGAGACCCTCACGCCGACGGTGGCCGGTTGGAGTCACGACTTGCTTCAAACCTGGGGGGGGCCTGAAGGCAAGCGAGTGGTCCTGTGGCAGACGGCGTGGGATTCCACCGCCGAAGCCACCGCCGTCTTTGAGAGCCTGGTGCGCCTGGCGCCCACACGGCTTTCCGGCGCGGTGACGCTCACCCTGCGTCCGTCAGGCGTGAATTGGGGCCGCTGGTGGGCCAACGACGGCGGCGCGGTGTACCTCTACCGTTCGAGCGCTCGCGTCTGGCTTTTGTGGGGCGATGACGTCGCCGCCGTAGAAACCATCGCCAGAGCCCTGCAATAATTGAAGTATTACTGTTCAACCTGGCGCTATGTAGTCAGGTAACAATTGATGAACTTTCGTGATCCGTGGCTTTAGATGGCTCCTCCCCAGCGAAACACTGGGGAGGAGGAGAAAAAAATGCGAAAATCAACACGCTGGATTTTGAGCATCCTGGCGGTCTTGCTGGCAGGGGGCGTTTTCCTGGGCCTGTGGACATGGTGGACGCTCCGCTATCGCTACCGCGACAGCATCTATGCCGACCTGGAGAGCGTCCCGCCGCGGCCGGTGGCGGTGGTCTTTGGCGCGGGCTATTGGCCCAACGGCATGCTCAGCGACATCCTGCTGGATCGTGTGGAGACGGCTGTGCGCCTCTACGAGACGGGCAAGGTCGAAAAATTGCTCTTCAGCGGCGATAATCGCGTGGTAGAATACAACGAACCGGCGAAGATGCTGGAATACGCCCTTTCACGCGGCGTGCCCCGCGAGGACATCGTCCTGGATTACGCCGGCCGTCGCACCTACGACACCTGCTATCGGGCCAAAGAGATCTTCCAGGTACAGGAGGTGATCCTGGTGACCCAACGGTACCATCTGCCCCGCGCTTTGCTGACGTGCCGGGGCCTGGGAGTGGACGCCATCGGCGTCAAAGCCGATCGGCTGGCGTATGTCCGGATTTTCTGGTATTGGGTGCGGGAGATCCCGGCGCTGTGGCAGGCGTGGTTCGATGTCCACATCGGCCATCCCCTGCCGGTGTTGGGGGACCCCCTTCCCATCTTCCCCTAGGGCGCGTCATGGCGCTTTCCCCATCACCCATTACCCATCACTCCATTACCCCATTACCCATTCAAACAGGAGCTGCGTATGTTTCCAACCCGTGAAGATGCCTGGCAACTTTTGACCGAATTCACCCAAAACCCCCATCTCCTCAAGCACGCGCTGGCCGTGGAGGCCGCTATGCGCGCGTATGCGCGGCGCTTCGGTGAGGAGGAGGAGCCGTGGGCCATCGTGGGCCTGATCCACGACTTCGATTACGAGCGCTATCCCGACCTTGGACCGGAAGGGCATCCCTTCAAGGGGACGCAGATTCTGCGCGAGCGCGGCTGGCCTGAGGTCATCATCCGCGCGGTGCAGGCGCACGCGCCGGATCTCACCGGCGTGACGCCGGCAAGCTCCCTGGAAAAAAGCCTCTATGCCGTGGACGAGCTCACCGGCCTGATCCTGGCGGTAGCGCTGGTGCGGCCGAGCAAATCTATCCTCGATGTGCAGGTGAGTTCGGTCAAAAAAAAGTGGAAGGATCGCGCCTTTGCGGCCGGCGCGAAGCGCGAGGACATGGAGCGGGGCGCCGCCCTGTTGGGTGTCCCCCTTGACGAGCATATCGGCGTGGTGCTCGGCGCCCTGCAGGGAATTGCGGCGGAGCTGGGCGTGGCCGGTCCCGCCTAGCGGGACGTGGTGGAACCCGCCCGCGCCAGCTCGTAGGTCGCTTCGGCGCGAGCTGCCAGCTCCGTCCAGCTGAAGTGCGCGCGCACGGCTTCGGCAGCGCGTGCGCCGAGCGCCTGCGCTTGCGCTGGATCGGCGAGCAGCGCTAGCAGCGCCTGCACGAACGCCTCCGTGGCGCCGGGCGGGACGAGGATCCCCGTCTGCCCCGGCTGGATGAATTCCTGCAGCTGCCCTACCGCCTCGCCGACGACCGGCACCCCCGCCGCGAGCAGGTCGAGCAGTTTTACCGGGCATTTGGTGCGGTTGATGAGCGTGTCGTCAAAGGGATAGAGCGCGACGTGCGCCTGGGCGAACAGCTCCGGCAGATGCTCCGGCGCCACCCATCCGGCATAGATGAGGTCGGCGTGCGGCGGCGCGGTTTCCCCTTCGGCGACCTGCCAGCCCGCATCCCGCGCCAGTTGCAGGAGCGCGACTTCCTCCCCAAACAGCCCCTTCCCCACGACGAGCACCCGCGTGGCGGGGCGCGCCTCGCGCACCCGGCGGAGCACGTCCCACAGACGGTGCAGGTCGAACTCGAAGAAGCGCGTGTAGAGCAGCAGGGTGGGACGCGCGCCGGGGTTTCCCGGCGCCCGCGGCGCTGTCTCCACGACGCCATTGGGCAGATAGGTCACCCGCGCGGGAGGCACCCCTTGCGCCCACACGAGCGTTTCCAGGGCGCGACTGGCCACAGTCACCGCGGCGGCGTGACGCAGACCCCACCGCTCCTGCCAGGCGAAGAAGCGTTTGAGCGGCGGGGAATAGGAGGCCAGCTCGTTCCAGCCGCCGGGACCTTCCCAATCGTCGGTGTCCACGACGACGGGGAAGCGCCGTCGCAGCGCCAGATGCGCCAATCCCGCATAAGCTTTGGGTTTGAAGGCGTGCACGACGTCGGGGCGCAGCTCGCGCGTGCGTTGGGCGAGCTGCTGCGTGAGTCGCAGCTGGAACCAGCCGGGGAGGCCGCGGGGCAACGGCAGGTTCTCGAGGTGCACGCCGCGCTCTTCCCAGACCCGGCCGGCGTCTTCGGGGTTTTGCCAGGGGGGCAGGAGCAGCGTTACGGCATGTCCACGCGCGGCGAGTGCCTCCGCCAGCGGCAGAGCGCGCACGCTCATGGTCCCGCGCGGACGCAGACCGAAGGGGCCGATCATCACG
>JAAZNO010000095.1 GCA_012798275.1 Chloroflexota bacterium | reverse complement strand
GTCTGACCCGGCGATTGGGCCGTTTGCCTCAACCCTCGCAGGTATTGCTGTTGGAGGCGCTGGCGGAACTGTTCGCCGAATAGGGCAGGCCAAAATTTTTCGAAAGGGAGCAAGAGGCTCGTTCTCTATGAGCAAACGTAAGCTAAGGCGTCAGTTGAACCTGGTTCAAGTGGTGATGTTAGGAACCGCCGGCACCATCGCAGCGGAGATCTTTGTGCTGACCGGCCACGCCGCCGGCATGGCCGGCCCGGCAGCGGTGTTGGCCTTGCTGATCGGGGGGCTACTGAGTTACGCCGTGGCGCTTAATTACTGCGAGCTGGCAACGGCTTATCCCGTGGCCGGCGGCGCGATGAGTTATGTCCGCGAAGCGTATGGCACCGGGCTCCTCTCATATCTCGTTGGTTCGATGGACTGCCTCTCCAGCACCTTCTATGCCGCACTGTCGGCGGTAGGTTTTGCGTATTCGCTGCAGCTCTTCATCCCCGGTTTGCCCATCGTCCCTGCGGCGGTGGCTGTGGTCCTCCTGTTTATGGTGCTCAACATCTTCGGCGTCACCAAGGTGGGCAATGCGCAGATTGTCCTGGGCGGCATTCTGCTGACGGCGTTCGTCATCTACGTGATCGCGGGGTTCGTCCATCCGGCGGGTTTCCGCTGGGAGACCTTCATCGCGGGGGAAACGATCTTCGTTCATCACAGTGTCTGGGCGAATCTCTCCCGCATGTTGGCGACGATTGCGTTGGTCTACAACGCCTATGTGGGCTTCGAAGTGATCGCTGACGATGCCGAGGAGGTGAGCAACCCCGATCGCAACATCCCCCGTGGGATTCTTCTCAGCCTGACGTTGACCACAGTCATTTACGTGACGGTGAGCCTGGTGACGTTGGGGACGGTTCCCTGGCAGCAGCTGGCGGGTTCGGAGACGGCGCTCACTGATGCTGTGCAGCACTTCATCCCCGGTTGGGGCGTGCCGATGATGGCGGTGGCCGGCATGATTGCCACGCTCACCTCCGTCAACTCGGCGATGCTCAGCGCTACCCGTGAGGCCTTCACGCTGGGACGCGATGGCGTGTGGCCCACGATCTTCTCCAAACTGAGCCGGTTCCGCACGCCGTGGGTAGCGATCTTCATTATTGGCGCTATCAGTGCGCTGATTGCGGCGATTGGCCTGGTGGATTTCCTCAGCTACATCTCCAGCAGCGGTTACCTGTTTGTGCTGTTCTGGGGCAGCCTCTCGATGATCCGATTGCGCAGGCGCTACCCGAACCTGCGGCGCCCCTTCAAAGTGCCGTGGTTCCCCTTCACGGCTTACGCGGCCGGGCTGGCTTGTGTGTTGATCATCGCTTTTGCGGATCCCCGCGCGCTGGCCTTTGGGGCGGGGGTGCTGGCGCTGTTCGCGGTGGTGTACTATGTCGAGCCGCGCGTGGCTCAACACTTGCCCGCGCGGCGTCGCTTTGGGGAACCGGAGCCGGGCAAGGAACGCATTGTTGTCTCGGTGGCCAATCCGCAGACCGCCAAGGGCCTGGTGTATGTCGCGGGGATTCTGGCTGAGGCGATGGTGGACCCTTACATCTGCGTGTTGACGGTCAACGTTGACCCCAAACGCCTTTCGGCGCGCACCGCGCGCCGCCTGGTGCGGGATCTCAGCCCGGAGCAACGGGCGTTGTTACAAGGTGCTGTGGCGGCATTGCAGGAACGCAATATCGCAGTCTATACCAAGGTGCGCGCGGCGCCGGGCATTGCCGAGGGAATTCTGGAGGAGGTCGGACGGCATTGCAACGTCAACTTCTTGCTGCTGGGCTGGCCTGGGCTGTTGACCCCGGCGCAGCTAGCGGAGAATCCCATCAACCTGGTCTTGCAAAAAGCGCCGACCAATGTGGCGGTGTTGCTCAACCGTGGGTTGCTGACCCAACCGCTGCGGCGAATTC
>JAAZNO010000620.1 GCA_012798275.1 Chloroflexota bacterium | reverse complement strand
GGACATCGGGTACTTCCTGCAATTTGGTCAAAAGATTGATGGTGGTCACGGTTGAAACTTCCATGCAAGCACCTCCTATGGCTGTTGCTTACCATTTTACACCACTTTGCGCTACTTCAATCAGAGCATTGATAAGCCCTAACAATGTGGGTCGTGGTATTGTATTTTCTGCGCTGCTGTGGTACAGTAAAAAGCAGATTGAGGGAGAGGAGGATGAAGGCATGACCCTGCCTCAATTGACTGAGGACTGGATTCGCCAGCAGGCAAACGAGTCATCGTTTG
This sequence comes from Chloroflexota bacterium, assembly GCA_012798275.1. Taxonomy (GTDB): domain Bacteria; phylum Chloroflexota; class Anaerolineae; order B4-G1; family SLSP01; genus JAAZNO01. Next base: position 3,159 of record JAAZNO010000620.1, on the reverse strand, counting down.
CTAAGGGCGAGCGTTATTATCTGGATGGCGCGGTGTTGGAGATCGTGCGGCGCGGCGATTTGATCACTGCGGAGGTGAGAGGCAGCGCAGCCGAGCCCTATCATGTCACGCTGCAGGTGGATGACCAGGGGATTGTGGACGCCGCTTGTACCTGCCCTTATGATTGGGGCGGGTGGTGCAAGCATCGCGTTGCGGTAGCGCTGACGTTGCTACATAAGGAGGGGAGCGTCGTTGAACGGGAGAGCCTCGAGACGCTGCTGCAAGACCTGGACGCCGGGCAGCTCCGTACTCTGTTGCGGCAGCTCGCGGCCCGACAGCCTTTCATTGTCGAAGATATTGAGGCGTTGCTGCCGCTCGTGCGTTTTCGGCCGATAGTGGTTTCGTTGGATGGCGGTGAGATGCGTCCCGCCGGCGCCGCCAGCGTTCCACTCGCGCCGACGCCAGTGCCGCCGACGCGGCGCAGCGTGCAATCGCTGCTGGGAAGCAACACCTTCCTCTTTTCATACCCCTTGTATCAGCCGAACGCCGAAGAGGCGGGGCCAGGCGATCCCAACCTGTATCGGGCCTGGGCTCTCATCCGCGCGGGTGAGGGCGAGAAGGCGCTGCCGTTCCTCGAAACTGCCACCAAAGAGCAGCTCAGGGACTGCTTTGAGATGGGTTGGGATGATGAGGGCGACATCTTTGAGGACTTCGGTCTGCTGTGGCCCGAGGCGATTCTATCGGCGAGGTTGGATGCGGGGAGCCGCCGTGCATGGAGCCAGAAGCTGCAACGCTGGCAGGCCTCTCTCGATGATTACGGCTATGGGGAAATCTTTACGCCGGCGCTCCTGGCTCTGGAACAAGGCTGGGAGTATCCGCCGCTGCTGCGGGTCCTGGCGGGGGAGATCACAGAGCTGGGCGCGTGGGAGGGCGAGCCGCCTGATGGCGCCGACGAACTCGCCATCGCCCGTCTTAACGTCTTGGAGCGGCAGGGACGGCTGACGGAATATTTGTACCTCGCCGAAGCCGAAGGCCAGATCTGCCGTTATCTGCTCATGCTCGCGCGCCTCGACCGGGTCGAAGAGCTGCTGGCCTATGTCAAAGAGTATTCCTGTGGCCTCGATGAAGCCTTTGTCACGGCGCAGGCGCTGCACGAATTTGGGCATCCCGAAGAGGCGCTGACCCTGGCTCAATACGGCTTGACGCTCGGCCCGCCAGATCACACCAGAGCTGCGCTGGCTGCCTGGCTGTGCGCCCTGGCCGGCGAATTGGGACGCGCGGACATTGCCAGCGCAGCCGCCATCGCTGCCTTTGAAGCGGCGCCCACGCTGGCGGCCTATCAGCGCGCGCTCGATCTGGCAGGGGAGGAGCGCGCGGCGTTGCGACAGCGCCTGCTGGAGTCATTGCGGCAGCAGGCGGCTCACGGCTCCCAGGACATCGTCGAGATCTTCTTGTACGAGCAGCGCATTGATGACGCCATCGCGGCGCTGGGCCCCTATCCGCACCGTGAAACCTTACGCCTGGTGGCGGATGCGGCGATCCCTGTCCGCCCGGAGTGGGTGATTCAGGCCTGTCGTCAACGAGCCGAATCAATGATGGATGGAAGCAAGGCGCGCGACTACGAGGAAGCTGCGGGTTGGCTGGTCAAAGTACGGCAGGCCTATTTTGCCATGGGGCGGCAAGGTGAGTGGCGGCAATACCTCAATTCATTGCTGGGAAAACATGCGCGCAAGTACAAACTCGTGCCGCTGTTACAGGCGTTGGAGAGGTGAAGCGTCGGTGCGGCTTGACTTGTCTGACAACCGACATATAATTTTCGGCGAGGCCGTGGATGTCAGACACGTTATCCTATCCCAAAGCGCGTTCCCCTCGCTTGCAGGTTGAAGATGCCCTGGGGGCGATGATTGCTACGCTCAGTCCCGGCGAACAGCTGCCGCCAGAGCCCACGCTAGCCCGGGACCTGGGGGTCTCCCGCGCGACGCTCCGGGAAGTCATGCGCACGTTTGTCGAACGGGGCGTGTTGGTGCGCCGACATGGCGTGGGTACTTTTGTGGCTTCCCGTATGCCGGTGATGGATAACGGTCTGGAAGTGCTCGAGACCCTGGAGACGCTGGCGCGTCGCATTGGCCTGGATACCGCCGTGCAGGCGTTGGAAGTCGAAGAGCGCCTGGCCACACCGATCGAAAGGGCCGGGTTGGGGCTTCAGGAAGAGGCTTCAGCGCCGGTGTTGTCGGTCACGCGGGTCATCAATGTGGGGGATACCCCCGTGGCGGACCTGCGGGATGTGGTACCGTTGACTTACCTGACGTGCGACGACCTGGGTGCTGAATTCCGCGGCTCGGTGTTGGAGGTGCTGTTGCAGCGGGGTGAGCCGTTGTTGAGTGTCTCGCGCACCGAGATCCTGGCGGAATCGGCCGACGCCAAGTTCGCCCGGCGGCTGAGCGTGCCGCGTGGCACGGCGCTCCTCAAACTCGTGGCGCAGCTCTACAGTTACGACGAAAAAGTGGTAGATTTCTCGGTGAGCTATTTCGTGCCGGGCCATTTTCGGTTCCATGTGATGCGTAAAGTTCCGGGGCAGTGAGGGTGCGCGGAGGCCGTGATTTTGCAGGCGCCGCCATTGGCGACCATCACCGAAGCGCGAGAGTGTGAGTCGTGAGCAGAGACTGCAGCGGCTCACCGGTTCGGCTGGGGATGGAATCCCCAGCCTGATAGGAGCCAACCGCGCTGAAGCGCGTTGCTGGGGAGCTCGCTTCAGCGAGATTGACGTATCAAACCCGGAATTCATTCCGGGGCGAGCGGCTTGAGAGCAGCCTGAAGTCTGTATCACATTTTTCGCGCAAGTGATTCTGAGGTTTGCAGATCTGCTCTTCCGCTGACTCGCTGCTTTCTATTTTTCGAGGAGGAGCAACCATGAAACCTATTGCAGAGATTCAACAGCGGGTACAGGCACACCGCGACGACATCATTCACTTCATGCGCGATATTTGTGCGATTCCTTCGATGGAATCGCAGATCGGACCGGTTGGCGAGCGCATCCAAGCCGAAATGCGCAAGCTCGGCTACGAGGAAGTGCGCTTTGACAAGATGGGCAACACCCTCGGGCGCATCGGCGATGGGCCGAAGGTCATCGTTTACGATTCGCACATTGACACGGTCGGCATCGGCGACCTGGAAGAGTGG